>DASXAI010000339.1:0-14964 GCA_036406775.1 Acidimicrobiales bacterium | reverse complement strand
GCACGACCCAGTCGGACCGCACGGCATCGTCCTGCCACGACGCGTACGTCTGGGCGTCGTAGAGCGCGTGGGGGGCGACCTGCTGCCAGACCGCCTCCGGGTCCTTGGCCACCATCACGAACCCCGGTCGGGCCGGGCGATCACCGAGGCCCTCGACGGAGCCCTCGAACCCGACGGCGGCGCACTCCTGGCGGTAGGCGTCGGCCAGCGCCTTGTCGCCACTGGCCGGCGAGAAGGCACAGCGCAACCGAGCCGCCCGGCGCGCCGCCACGGCCGACTTGCCGCCCAGCAACAGCTTCGGTCCGCCCGGCGTGGCCGGCGGCGGCGTCACGACGATGGTGCGCCCGTTCCACTCGAACGGCTCCGCGGTCCACGCCGCGCGCAGGACCGTGACAGTGTCCTCCATCAGGCGCCCGCGGCGCCCCTTCTCGACGCCGCCCATGTCGAACTCGACTTGCCGGTAGCCGGCGCCGAAGATCACCGACAGCCGGCCCGGCGCCAGGTTGTCGACGACGGCCAGCTGTTCGGCCAACCGCACCGGGTCGTGCAGCGGCGCCAGCACGGCCGAGATCGAGACGTGGACGCGGCTGGTGCTGGCGAGAATGGCGGCCGCCAACGGGATCGGCGCGGGGATGTAGCCGGCCGGATCGCCGTGGTGCTCCGACACCGACACGCTCGCCACACCGATGTCGTCACCCCAGCGCACCATCTCGCGGAAGGCGGCGTACTGGCGGGCGAAGGTGGTGGTGGCGAAGGGTGGTACCCGCAGGTCGAAGCGCATGAGGAGCTCGGTCAAGGCGCCTGCCGATCGGCTCGGATCTGGCGCCGGGCGAAGCGCCATTCGCCGTCGGGCCCCTGCCGGTAGGCGTCCCGGTACCGGCCCCACCGCACGGGCCCGTGGTCGTTCACCACCAGCCAGTAGGCGGCGCCGGTGGCCTCGGTGGGGCTGTCGAACGAGATGGTGAGGTTGGCCACGTGGTGGCGGACGTAGGTGACATCCGGGTCGGTCACGGTGCGGTCGGCCAGCCCGCCGAAGAACCCGGCCATGGCCTCGTGGCCGGCGAACGTGCCCGTGCCGATGGCCTCGACGACGGCCTCCGGTTCGAACAGCTCGGTCATCTCCTTGATGCGACCGCCGTCGCCCAAGTGCGTGTAGCGGGCCACGAGCTCACGGATGGCTTCGCGGGCCCCCGGCTCCCATGCCTCCATTGTTGCGACTCTACCAAACGGCTGGTAGGCAACGGCCATGGACGCGATGGGGACGCGGTTCGACGGACGGGTGGCGATCGTGACCGGAGGAGGTGGTGGCATCGGCCGGGCCACGGCGCGGCGCTTCGCGCGCGACGGCGCCGCGGTGGTGGTGGCCGACATTTCGGAAGAGGCCGCGGCCGGCACCGTCGACGCCGTCACGTCCGAGGGAGGACGCGCCGACTCCGTCGTTGTCGACATGACCGACGAGCAGTCGGTGGCGAGCATGGTGGCGCACGCCGTCGAACGCTTCGGCCGTCTCGACGTGATGCACAACAACGCCGCCGACATCGGCTTGGCCGGGGACGACAACGACCTTCTCGGCCTCGACGTGGCGGTGTGGGACCGCCGGATGGCCGTCAACGCTCGCGGCGTGATGCTGGGCTGCAAGCACGCGGTCCCCGCTCTGCGCGCCGCCGGCGGCGGCGTCATCATCAACATGGCGTCCGTCTCGGGGCTGCTCGGCACCGACACCAACGCCGCCTACGGCTCCTCGAAGGCGGCCGTCGTCGGCCTCACGCGCTACGTGGCGAGCATGTACGGCCCCGAGGGCATCCGGTGCGTCGCCGTGGCGCCGGGCATGGTGATGACACCGGCGCTGTCCGCACTACCGGAGCGGCGTCTCGCCCAGTGGGCGGCCGAACGACCGCTGCCGTGGTCGCTCCAGCCCGACGACCTCGCCGCCGTCGTGACGTGGCTCGCCAGTGACGAAGCCCGGGGCATCACGGGCCAGACCATCGTGGTCGACGGCGGCGTGACCGCCCGTCGGCCCCGGCCCTCGATGAACGCGTGGCAGGAAGCGCTGCGCGCCCACCCGGAATGGATCGACGAACCCTTCTGACCCCCTCCTTCCACCGATGTGACGGAAATCGACAACAGTTGTCGAAAACTGTCACTTCGGCGGAGAGGGGAACAGCGTCAGGCGGGGGCTCGCCAGGGCTCGTGCTCGGGGGGCTCGTCGCTCAAGCGGAACTGGGGGAGCGCCATGTCGTCGGTTAGCGGCACGAAGCACACCTCCACCCGCCGGCCGATGGCGACCTCGGCCTCGTCCTCGGGCCGCGTCGGGTCGTCGCGGCGCACGAGGTTCGTCACCAGTCGCACCGAGACGCGCTCCCCCTCGAGACCCCACCGCCACTCGACGCCGCGCTGCTCGTCGAGCTCGACGAGCACGACCGGGTACGGCACCCAGTCCTGGAAGGCGGGCTGGATGGCCTGGGTGACGATCTCGTAGCTGTAGATGACACCTCGGCCACTCACCTCCTGCCAAGACCAATCGCCCGACGTGCAGAACGGGCAGGCGGCCCCGATCACACCCCGCAACCGGCCGCACGATCCGCACCGCTGCACCACCAGGCGCCCCTGGCGAGCCGCCTCGTAGTAGCCGCGGTGCTCGGAGTCGGTGGGGACCACCCGCAGATCGAGACCCTTGTATGTCGCCACGGTCACCTCGCCAGGATGAGGGCGCTGCTGACGGCGGGCGTCCCCCATCCCATGTTCATGGCCAGCTCGGCGTCGGGGACCTGGCGGCAGCCGCCCTCGGAGTAGTCGTAGGTGTGCTCGCCCCGCTCCCACCCAGGGCACGAGTCGTCAGCCTGGTGGCGGAGCTGGCGCACGTTCTCGATCACCAGGTTCATGCCGTGGGTGTAGCCCTCGCACAGCTGGCCGCCGCTCGTGTTGTTGGGCCGGTCGCCGCCGAGGTCGATCGCGCCGCTCGACACGTAGTCGCCGCCCTCACCCGCCTGGCAGAACCCGTAGCCCTCGAAGAGGAGCACGGGCGTGAACGTGAAGGCGTCGTAGCAGCCGGTGACGTCGATGTCGTCCGGCTCGACCCCGGCGTTGCGGAACGCCACCCGGCCGGCGTAGTAGCCGGCCTGACGCGTGATGGGGTCGCACTGGTAGTGGCTCATCATGGCCGGGAACGGCTTGTTGACCCGGCCCGCGACCGACAGGATCGTGATCGGCCGTTGCTTGAGGTGCCGGGCCCGGTCGGCCGACGTCACGATGAGGCACGTGGCGTTGTCGGTCTCCACGCAGCAGTCGAGCAGATGGCAGGCCGGCTTCACGATCCAGCGCGAGTTGACGACGTCGTCGACCGTGACCCGCTGCTTGTAGTACGCGCGCGGGTTGTTCGACGCGTGGTTGCTGCAGGCCACCTTCACCCGGGCCAGCTGCTCACTCGTGGTGCCGTACTCGTACATGTGGCGGGCGAAGGTCAGCTGGAAGTTCTGGGCCGGGCTGGACACGCCGTAGGGCAGGGTGTCGAGCTCGGGCCCGGTGACCACCGTGGCCGGCGGCCGGATGCCGCCGGTGGAGCCGCCCTGGCGCAGCAGCGAGTAGCCGTTCATCGACCGGTAGATCGCCACCGTGTGGCACATGCCGGCCTCGATGGCCCCGATGGCGAGGCCCACGATGACCTCGGTGCTGGCGCCGCCGCCGAAGGTGTCGGTGTAGAAGTCGAGCCGGATCCCGAGGTCGGTGGCGATCGGCTGCGACAGCGTGGAGTCGCCGACGTGGTAGTTGAGCATCCCGTCGATCTCCCACGGCTGAAGGCCGGCGTCGTGCATGGCGCGCCGCACGGCCTCGGCGCCGAGGTCGCGGGTGCTGCGGCCGGAGTTGCGGCTGAACGCCGTTTCGCCGATCCCGACGATGCAGTACTTACCCCTGAGACCGGTCAGCTCCGTTCCCCTTTCTACCAACCGATAGGTAGATGGTACGGTCGCTTCCGGAGCGGCTGCAATGGGGGCCAAGCGTCAAGGAGGATGCCGATGGAGCTCGTGCTGAGCCAGGACCAAGAGCTCTTCCGCGCCACCACGCGGAAGTTCCTCGAGTCCTCGTCGCCGCTCACGGTCGTGCGCCGGCTGGCCGACGACCCCGCCGGGTTCGAGCGGGACTGGTGGCGGCGGGGCGCCGAGCTCGGGTGGACGGCGCTGCTCGTGCCCGAGGAGCTCGGCGGCGGCAGCATCACGGGCCAGGGCCTGCTCGACCTCGTGCTGGTGGCCGAGGAGATGGGCCGCCTCGTCGCCCCCGGTCCCCTGCTGCCCGTGAACGTCGTCGCCCGCGCCCTCGTCGCCTCCGGCACGCCGGAGCAGCGCGAGACGGTGCTCCCCGCCCTCGTCGCCGGTGACCAGGTGGCCACCTGGTGCTTCGCCGAGCCGGGCGGACGGTGGGACGCCGGCGGCGTGCAGCTCGAAGCGACGTCGGCCGCCGATGGCTTCACGCTGCGCGGCACCAAGTCGCCGGTCGAGGCGGCGGGACAGGCCGACCACTTCCTGGTGACGGCCCGCACCGGCGGCGGCCTCACCCAGCTTCTGGTGCCGGCCGACACGCCCGGCGTCACGGTGTCTCCGCTGGAGAGCATCGACCTCGTGCGCCGCTTCGGCGAGGTCCGCTTCGACGACGTGCAGGTGCCGGCCAGCGCGGTGGTGGGCGAGGTCGGCGGGGCCGGCCCCGACGTCGAGCGTCAGCTCCAGGTCGCGCTCGTGATCCAGTGCGCCGAAACCATGGGCGCCACCGACCGGGTGTTCACCTTCACCCTCGAGTACGCCTTCGACCGCTACTCCTTCGGCCGGCCCATCGCGTCGTACCAGGCGCTGAAGCACCGGTTCGCCGACATGAAGCTGTGGCTCGAGTCCGGGCACGCCACCACCACCGCGTCCGCACGCGCCGTACAGGCCGGGGCCGACGACGCCGCTGAGCTCGTGAGCGCGGCGGCGTCCTACATCGGCGATCGCACGCCCGAGATCGTGGAGGACTGCGTGCAGATGCACGGCGGCATCGGCGTCACCTGGGAGCACGACATCCACCTCTATCTCCGCCGAGTCACCCTGAACCGGGCCCTCTACGGCGGGCCGGACGAGCACCGGGAGCGCCTCGCCACGCTCCTCGGGATGTAGGAGCGCCATGACCACGAGCAGCACCACCATCGAGAGCGTCGACGCCTTCCGGGCCCGGGCGCGCGAGTGGCTGGCCGCCAACATGCCGCCGATGCCGAAGGGCGCCTCTCCGTTCGACGCCTCGGCGATGGAGGACCCGGTCAAGATCGCCCACGCCCGCGAACTGCAGCGCAAGCTGTACGACGGCGGCTTCGCCGGCATCTGCTACCCCAAGGAGTACGGGGGCCAGAGCCTCACGCCCGAGTACCAGCACGCCTTCACCGAGGAAACCGTCCCCTACGAGATGCCGTTCATGTTCAACGTGCCGACGTTGACGATCATCGCCCCGACGATCCTCGACTTCGGCACCGAAGAACAGAAGCAGCGGCACCTGCGCAACATCCTCAAGGGCGACGAGCTGTGGGTGCAGTTCCTGTCCGAGCCCACGGGCGGTTCCGACCTCGCCGGCGCCATCACCCGCGCCACGCAGGACGGCGACGTCTTCATGCTGAACGGCTCCAAGATCTGGAGCTCGGGCGCCTTTCGCTCCGACTACGCCCTGTGCCTGGCCCGCACCAACTGGGATGCGCCCAAGCACCGCGGCCTCACCATGTTCATCGTGAAGATCCACCAGCCCGGCATCACGGTCGAGCAGATCAAGCAGGTGAACGGGGCCATGGAGTTCTGCCAGGAGTTCTTCGACGACGTCGCCATCCCGGTCGCCGACATCATGGGCGCCCTCAACGACGGCTGGACCGTGGCGTCACGGCTCCTCTTCCACGAGCGCAACGCCGTCGGGGGTGCATCGCCGTATTCGAGCGGCATGCGCGTCAGCGAGTCCCGGGGCCCGCGGCGCGACCTCGCGGAGCTGGCCCGCGCCATGGGCAAGGCCGACGACAGCCGCGTGCGCCAGCTGGTGGGCGAGGCCCGCGCCAACTCCCTCGTCCAGGGCCAGCTCATCGAGCGGGTCACCCAAGGCATCGAGACCGGCGCCATGCCCGCACCCGCCGGCGCCCTGCTGCGCCTGGCCACCGCCGTGACGCACGTGCGCGACGTCGACATCGCCCTCGACATCGCCGGCACCAGCGCCGTCACGTGGAAGCCGGGCGAGACCACCGGCGAGGCGGGCGTCTCCTACATCTTCCGCCAGGGCCTGTGCCTCGGCGGCGGCAGCAACGAGATGCAGCGCAACATCATCAGCGAGCGCGTGCTGGCGATGCCGCGCGATCGTGGCGAAGACCGCGACCTCCCGTTCAGCGAGGTTCGCCACAACACCATGCCCGGCCGCAAGTCATAAGGACGGTTCGCTCGATGTCCGACTACGACAAGTACTCGACGGTCCTGGCCAAGCAGGAGGGGCGGCTCCTCACCGTCGCCTTCAACCGGCCCGAGCGCATGAACGCCGTCGGCGGCGGCCTCCACGAGGACTTCACCGCCATCCTGGAGACGGCCCGGGACGACAAGTCGGTGGGTGCGATCCTGCTGCGCGGCGAGGGCCGCTCCTTTTGCGTGGGCGGCGACGTGAAGGACTTCGCCGAGCGGTCGACGGCCACCGAGGGCCCGAGCCCGGCCGAGACCGTGCGCAACACGCTGCACGGCACCGCCATCCTCGACACCATCCTCTCGGTGCCGCAGCCGATCGTGGCCGCCGTCCACGGCTACGCCATGGGCCTCGGGGCCACCATCGCCCTGTTCTGCGACGTCGTCATCGCGGCCGAGGACGCGACCTTCGCCGACTCCCACGTCGCCGTGGCGCTCGTCGCCGGCGACGGCGGCGCCGTCATGTGGCCGCTCATCATGCCGTTCGGCGCGGCCAAGTGGTACCTCATGACCGGTGACCGCATCAGCGGCACCGAAGCGGCCCGCCTCGGCATGGTGCTGAAGGCGGTGCCCGCGGACCAGTTGGTCGAGGAGGCCACGGCCGCCGCCCGCCGCCTCGCCGACGGCGCGCCCCTCGCCGTGCAGGGCACCAAGGCCACCATCAACCGCATCTTGCGGTCGCGCATGGACCTCGTCCTCGACTATGGCCTCCTGATCGAAGGCGCCACCTTCGTCAGCGAGGACCACCGCGAGGCGTCGGTGGCGTTCGTGGAGAAGCGCGCGCCGGTCTTCCGCGGCCGCTGATTCCGGAACTTGAACCGGAGACCGCCCGGCGGGGCGGTCAGCGGTTCAACTTCGTGGCGATCGTCGCCGCGATGGCGCGCCGGTCGGCCTTGCCGCTGCCGAGGAGCGGGATCTCGTCGTCGGCGAGGACGACGATGGCGCGCGGCACCTTGTAGGCCGAGAGCTCCTTGCGGACGCGCTCGCGCACGTCGTCGACATCGACGGTGGCCCCGAGGGCGGGCGCTACGCCGGCCACCACCACCTGGCCGCGCTCCTCATCCGGCAGCCCGAACACGAGGGCGAGGCGGATCTCGGGGAACGCCTCGAGCGCGACTTCGACTTCACGAGGGGCGACGTTGTTGCCCGCCGTCTTGATCATCTCGGTGGCGCGGCCGGTGAAGAACAGGTAGCCGTCGCGGAAGTAGCCCCGATCGCCGGTGTGGTACCAGCCCTCGGCGTCGAAGACGTCCTCCCGCTCCCGCTTGTACATGCCCGCCATCACGCTGTAGCCGCGGATGCAGACCTCGCCCTCCTGGGCATCGGGCAAGGTGGCGTTGGTCTCGAAGTCGGCGATGCGGTGCTCGACGTACGGCACCCGCGGCCCGAACGAGCCCCGCAAGCTCTCCGGGAGGATGCGGGTCAGCTCGTCGGTGCCGGCCACCGTGTGGGGTCCCGACGTCTCGGTCATGCCGAGTGAGTTGTGCATCAGCTGGAGGTCGATCTCGGGCGCCCCGGGCGGCGGGAAGAACGGCACGCCCTCCAAGTCGCGCCCCGGGAACGACGGATGGGCGACGAGGCGCTGGCGGACGTTGGGCCACCCCATCAGCGCCTTGGGCCGTTCGCGTTCGATGAGGTCGAGGGCGCCCGCCGCTTCGAATCGCTCCTGGCAGATCAACGTGCACCCGACGTGCAGCGCCGGCAGCAGCGTACACGTCAGGCCGCCGACCCAGAAGAACGGCATGGCGGCGAAGATGCCGTCGCCGCGGCCGAAGCCGCGCAGCTCGGCCAGGTTGGCGCCGTGGCGGATCTGCGTGCCGTGGGTGTGCACGACGCCCTTGGGCTCACTGGTGGTGCCCGACGTGTAGATCGTGCACAGCCAGTCGGCCGGCGTGACGTGCTCCTCCATGGCGGCCACGAGACCGTCGTCGACGGCATCGGGCCACGACGGCCCGTCGCCGCGCCGCACGATCACCGACCGCAGGTACGGCACCTCCGGGAGACGGAGGACGGCGCCGACCGTCGACGCCGCGGCGCCCAAGCCGGCCTGCGCCTCCTCGACGAAGTCGACCATGCTGCGACCGAACAGCGTGGGCGGCACCACCAGCAGCTGCGCGTCGCCGTGGCGGAGCACCTTGCGGAGCTCGGCCGGCGTCAGGAACGTGCTGAAGGCCATGGCGACGGCGCCGATGCGCGTGATGGCGAGGAACGTCTCGATCCACTCGGGTCCCTGGGCGAACAGCATCCCGACCCGGCTGCCCTTCCCGGCGCCCGCCGCGACGAGTTGGGCCGCGAGCCGCCGTGAACGCTCCTCCATGGCGGCGAAGGTCACGCGCTCGTCGGCAGTCACCACGAACTCCACGGCGCCGAACTCGGTCACGGTGCGGCGCACGAGGGCTGGCATGGTGGGTGGGTAGTCGAGTGGGTAGGCGCGCACCGTCGTGGGTGCCAGCCACCCTGGCCGCCGGTCGTCGGCGCTCTGCGGACCCGTGTTCACGCCTAGAGAACCGTACTCACCGGACGATCCGGCACCTCGCCTCCGGCGAAATGGCGGATCATCGCCTCCTGCGAGAACGAGGCAACGAGCTGACCGTCGCGGGTGAAGACGCCGCCGCTGCCGAAGGCCCGGCCCCGGCCGGCGAACGGGCTCTCGTTGCGGATGAGCAGCCACTCGCGCGGATCGAAGGTCTCGTGGAAGCTGATCGTGTGGCCGATGATGCCGGTGGAGATGGCCCGGTGCGACAGGTTCTGGCCGACGCCCTCGTGCGGGCGCATGGCGGTGCCGATGAGGTAGCTGGCGGTGGCGTGGGCCAACAACCCCTGCGCCACGAGGTGGTCGTCGGGCGCGCTCGGGAACCGCATCCAGATGGGGACATCGGCCGGTCCGACGGTCGTCTCGTCGTTGATGTCGACGCCTCCCACCGTCCGCACTTCCCGCCAGGAGTTCGGATCAGCGTAGGGAACGGCGGCGTCGGGGCCGTCGACGTCGGGCATCGCCGTGGCGTGGCGGATGATGTCGTCTTCGGGCTGGCTGAGGAGCACGAGGGCGCGGGCGCACTCCCGCGCTCCTTGCGACAGCGAGACGGTGGCGCTGGCGAAGGTGCGGCCCGAGTGAAGGACGTCGATGTCGAGCTCCACCGGGTCGGTCACCTGCACCGTGCGGCCGAAGAGCCCGTGGGCCGATTTGACCGGCTTGGTGCCGTCGTTGCGGCCCGCGGCGACGAGCATCTTGGCGATGAGCTCGCCGCCGAACACCATCCCTCGCTCGCCCCCTTCCACGTTGCCGGCGGTGAAGCGGTGGGGGCCGGCGGGCGTCATCTCGAGGGCCGCCACGAGGTCGGGAACTTCGGCCATACGGGGAGTGTGTCACGCTCGTTGCCAGATACCAAACGGTTGGTTGACGGCCTGTCCGACCAGGTGGTAGGCCACGAAGATGGAGTTCACCTTCACCGCCGAGGAGAACGCCTTCCGCAAGGAGGTCCAGGCGTTCCTCGACGCCGAGTTGCCGCCCGACAAGGCCTTCGACCACGAGTTCAACGAGGACGACGCCCTGTGGGAGTTCGCCTTCGACTTCACCCGCAAGGTCGGCGAGAAAGGGTGGATCGGCCTGACCTGGCCCGTGGAGTACGGCGGGCTCGGGCGGCCCCTCACCGAGCGCCTCATCCTGGCCGAGGAGTTCGCCTACCGCGACGCCCCCCTCGTGAACGTCATCGGCTACGGCCTGGCCGCCGGCACGCTGCTGGCCGGCGGCAGCGACGAGCAGAAGAAGCGGTTCCTGCCGGGCATCGCCCGCTTCGACCAGTTCTGGGCCGAGGGCCTCACCGAGCCCGACTCGGGTTCCGATCTGGCGTCGCTCACCACCCGGGCCGAGCGGGACGGCTCCGACTGGATCGTCAACGGCCAGAAGACGTACACGACGTGGGGCCACCACGCCGACGTCATGTACCTCGCCGCCCGCACCAACCCGGACGCGCCGCGCCACGCCGGCATCAGCATCTTCTGCCTCGACCTGAAGGCCAAGGGCGTACACATGACGCCGCTCTACAACCTGGGTGGCGGCCGCCAGAACCACACCTTCTTCGACGACGTCCGCGTCCCCGCCGACATGATGCTCGGCGAAGAAGGCCAGGGCTGGAGCTACATCATGAACGCCTTCTACCACTCGGGCGGGGCGGCGGCCCACCACTGCGAGCTGCAGCGGATGCTCGACGAACTGCTCGAGTACTGCCGCCACACCACCCGCGCCGGCGTGCTGCTCATCAAAGACCCGATGGTGCGGTCGCAGCTGGCCGAGCTCGAGTACATCATCGAAGGCGAACGGCTCCTGGCCTACGAAGCCGTCAGCAACGTGATGACGGGCCGACCACCCATGTTCGGCGGCGCGTTGGGCGTCGTGGTGATCAAGGAGAACATGCCGGTCTTCGCCCAGATCGCCAATCGCATCGTCGGCCCGCTCGCCCAGCTGAAGACCGGGAGCCGGTGGGCGCCGATCGACGGCAACCCGGAGGCGTGGTACCGCCAGTCGTACGCCAACCACGCCGGCGGCACGTCACAGGTGAAGCGCATGGTGCTGGCCACCCGCGGCCTGGGCCTGCCGAGGTAAGGAGGCGGCGATGGACATCACCCTCGACGGCCACCACCAGGACCTCGGGCGCGTCGCCCGCCAGTTGTTCGAGGCGCGTTCCCCGCTCACCACCGTCCGCCAGTTGGAGGAGAGCGACCTGGGCTACGACCCGAGCCTGTGGCAAGAGATGGCTCGGCTCGACTGGCTCGGCCTCGCCGTCCCCGAGGCGCTGGGCGGCCCCGGCGGGACCGTGCTCGACCTCGTCGCCCTGTACCGGGAGATGGGCCGCACCCTCGTACCGAGCCCGCACCTCGGGACGGCCGTGATCGCCGCCGACGTGCTGGCCCGCTGCGGCTCACGTCAGGAACTGCTGGCGTCGATCATGGCCGGGACGTCCATCGTGACGCCGGCCCTCCTCGAGCCCGACGGGGCATGGGGACCCGACGCCGTCACGCTGGCGGCCCGCCGAACCCTCGACGGCTTCGCGCTGCGGGGCACGAAGTTGCTCGTTCCCTACGCCCACGTCGCTTCGCAGTTCCTCGTGACGACGCGCACGGCGGCGCCGCCCGACGGCGTCACGCTGTTCCTCGTGGACGCGGCCGATGCCCAGATCGACAAGCTGCCCAACATCGCCGGCATGCCGCTGTTCGCCGTCTCGTTCGACGTCGAACTCGGGCCGGATTCAGTGGTGGGCGCCGTCGACGAGGGGTGGCAACTGCTCGGACCGGCGCTGGACCGGGCCGGCGTGCTGCGGGGCGCCGAGGTCGTGGGCGCGGGCGAGAAGCTGCTCGACCTGTCGGTCGACTACGCCCACCAGCGCACGCAGTTCGGCCGCCCCATCGGCCAGTTCCAGGCCGTGCAGTACCTGTGCACCGACATCGCCATCGCCACCCATCTCACCGACTTGTTCGTGCGGCAGGCGGCGTGGCGCCTCGACCAGGGTCTACCGGCTCGGCGTGAGGTCGCGCTGGCCAAGGGCTACGCCAGCCGGGCGGCGCAGGTGGTGGTACACCGCGCCCACGAAGTCCACGCCGGCGTGGCCTTCATGCTCGAGTCGGATGTCCAGCTCTACACCCGGCGGGCCAAGCACTGGGAGCTCGACCTGGGCGACGCCCGCTACCACGACGAGGTCGTCGCCGCCGGCCTGGAGCTCGCCGGCTGACCGTGCCGCGCCCATGATCCGCCGATGATCCGCCCGTACCGGATCGATGTCGATCCGGCCGTCATCGCCGACCTGCGCGACCGGCTGGCGCGGGCCCGGCTCGCCGACGAGCCGCACGGGGCGGGCTGGGACTACGGCGTCGAGGGCGAGTATCTCCGCGAGCTGGTGGCCCACTGGCGCGACGAGTTCGACTGGGAGGAGCAGCAGCGGCGGCTGAACGAGCTATCCCACTTCCTGGCCGACGTCGACGGGCTGACGATCCACTTCGTGCACCAGCGCTCGGCGGCACCCGATGCGCTTCCAGTGCTGCTCGTCCACGGCTGGCCCACCGGCTTCCCGGAGATGACGAGGCTGTTGTCACGGCTGACCGACTTCCACGTGGTGGTGCCGACGCTGCCGGGCTTCGGCTTCTCTCCCCCGGCGCGCGAGCGCGGCGTGGGCTACGCCCGGGTGGCGGCGGCGCTGCATCGGTTGTTGACCGAAGGGCTCGGCTACTCGCGCTTCGGCCTGCACGGCACGGGTCTCGGCGCGTACGTGAACGGGTGGATCACCTACGACCATCCGGACAACGTCGTCGGGTTCCACACCCACGATCCCGCGCTCGTGCCGCTGCCCTCCTTCGAGCCCCCCGAGCCGCCGATGACGCCCGAAGAGGCGGCGTTCCGCGAACGGTCGCGCGCATGGGCGGTGGCCGAGGGTGCCTACGCCGAGGTGCAGCGAACCAAGCCGCAGAGCCTCGGGCACGCGCTCACGGACTCACCCGCCGGCCTCGCCGGGTGGATGCTCGACAAGCACCGGACATGGAGCGACTGCCACGGCGACATCGAGCGTCGCTACACCAAGGACGAGCTCCTCACCGGCTTCACCATCTACTGGGCAACCGGCACCATCGCGTCGTCGATGCGCGCCTACCACGAGCGGGTCCATTGTGATCCGCCCCTCGTAGCGGGTCGGCGCTTCGGCGTCCCCACCGGCGTCGCCATGCCCCGCGCCGAGCCAGGGTTCCCGCCCCGCCGGGCGCCACGGTCGATGATCGAGCGCGTCCACGACGTGCGCCACTGGGTCGACCTCCCGAGCGGAGGGCACTTCGCCTCGTGGGAGGAGCCCGATCTGGTGGCCGACAGCATCCGCACCTTCTTCACCTTGCTCCGCTGACCGGGAGGTTTCGCCATGGGGGATCGAGCGACGTTCGTGGTGCAGACCGCACCCGAGACCTACGAGGTGCGGGACGCGCCGCTACCCACCGTCGGGCCCGACGACGCCCTCCTCGCCGTGGAGGCGTGCGGCGTGTGCGGCACCGACGTCGAGGTGTTCGAAGGCCTGCTCGGGACCAAGTTCCCGATCGTGCCCGGGCACGAGCCGTTGGGACGGATCATCGCCATCGGTGACAACGCCCGCCGCAAGTGGGCCGTGAGCGAAGGCGATCGGGTGGCCGTGCACTCCACCCTCACGTGCGGCCGGTGCCGGACGTGTCGGGCCGGCCTCCGGGGCTGCACCGCGCCCGAGTTCGCCGACAGCACGATCTACGGCTTCCGCTCGCCCGACGTGGCGCCGGGCCTGTGGGGCGGCTTCTCGACTCACCTGTATCTCGCGCCGGAGGCCATCCTCGTGCCGATGTCGCCTGACGTCAGCGTGGCGGCGGCGTCGCTGTTCAACGTCATGTCGAACGGCGTCGACTGGGTACTCGACGTCGGCGGCGCCCGGGCGGGGATGGCGGTGGCGATCCTCGGCCCGGGCCCGCGCGGCCTGGCGTCGGTGATCGCGGCCAAGGCGACGGGCGCCGGTCCGATCGCCGTCACCGGGCTGCCCTCGGACCGGGACCGGCTCGACCTCGCCCTCGAGCTCGGCGCCGACCACGCCGTCGAGGTGACAGCCGAGTCGGTGGTCGACGACGTGGTTGGTGCGTTGGGAGAGGCGCCGAACCTCGTCGTCGACTGCACGCCGATGTCGCTGAGCTCGGTCACCGACGCCGTCGTGATGGCGGCCAGGAAGGGCACCGTCGTGCTGGCCGGGATGAAGGGCCCCAAGGGTCTGGCGCCGATCCCCGTCGACGTCGTGGCGGGCAAGCAGCTCACGATCAAGGGCGCCGTCTCCCGGTCGCTCACGTCGATGGAGCACGCCATCGCCCTCATCGAGTCGGGCCGGTGGCCGTTCGAGCGGTTCGCCAGCGACATGTTCCCGCTCGAGAAGGCGGCCGACGGCGTGCGGTCGCTCATCGGCGACAACAAGCCGATCCACGTCCGCATCGAGCCATGAACATCGAGAGTCGGACGCTGCCCGACGTCACTGTGCTGGCCGACGGGCTGAAGTTCCCCGAGGGGCCGGTGGTGCTGCCCGACGGCAGCATCGCGCTCACCGAGATCGACGCCGCCACCATCACCCGAGTGGGCCTCGACGGCGCCGTCGACGTCATCGCCCGCTGCGAGGGCGGCCCCAACGGCGCCGCCCTCGGCCCGGATGGTGCCCTCTACGTGTGCAACAACGGCGGCCGCTTCGCCAGCGGCCACTGGACCGGCGGCTGGATCGAGCGGGTCGACCTCTCCTCCGGCGCCGTCGACGTCGTGTACGACAGCTGCGACGGCCGTCGCCTGTCCGGACCGAACGACATCGTGTTCGACGCCGACGGCGGCTTCTGGTTCACCGACACCGGCAAGTTCCGGGGTCGCCAGCGTGACGTCGGCTCCGTCTACTACGCCCGTCCCGACGGCAGCCTCATCGCCGAAGTCGTCCACCCGGCCGAGTCGCCCAACGGCGTGGGCCTCTCCCCCGACGGCACCACCCTCTATTACGCCGAGACT
>DASXAI010000338.1:0-3964 GCA_036406775.1 Acidimicrobiales bacterium | reverse complement strand
TAGTACGCGGGATTGTCGATCCCCTTGAAACACAGCACCGGGCCCAGGTGGTTGCCCTCGGCGGTGTGGTTGTAGACGACGTCGAGGATCACTTCGATGCCGGCGGCGTGCAGCGCCTTGACCATCGCCTTGAACTCGCGCACCTGGCTGCCGTTCCCGCAGACGCTCGCGTACTCGTCGTGGGGTGCGAAGTAGCCGATCGAGTTGTAGCCCCAGTAGTTGCGCAGGCCCTGCTCGAGGAGGTGGGCGTCGTGGACGAACTGGTGGACCGGCATCAGCTCGACTGCGGTCACGCCGAGCCGCGTCAGGTAGTCGATCGACACGGGATGACCGACGCCGCCGTAGGTGCCGCGCAGCGGCTCGGGGATCTGGGCGTGACGGAACGTGAAGCCCTTGACGTGGGTCTCGTAGATGATCGTCTCGTGCAGCGGCGTACTGGGCGGCCGGTCGTTGCTCCAGTCGAAGTACGGGTTGTGGACCACGCTCTTGGGGACGTGCGGCGCGCTGTCGTCGTCGTTGCGCGAGTTCTCGTCGCCGAACGTGTAGCCGAAGCACGCCTGGTCCCAGTCGACCTCGCCGTCGATGGCCTTGGCATACGGGTCGAGCAGGAGCTTGTTCGGGTTGCACCGCAAGCCCTGGGCCGGGTCCCACCGACCGTGGACCCGGTAGCCGTAGCGCTGGCCCGGACCGACCGACGGCAGGTAGGCGTGCCAGCAGTGGGCATCGAGCTCATCGAACGTGACCCGTGCCTCGTTCCCGTCGTCGAACAGACACAGCTCGACACCCTCGGCGACCTCGGAGAAGATCGAGAAGTTGGTGCCGGCACCGTCGTACGTGGCGCCGAGGGGATAGGGATGGCCGGGCCAGGTCTCGATGGCGTCGCTCATGGCCCGACCTCGGCCGGGGCGACGATGGCGGCGGCGTCGGGCGGCACGGTCACGCCGTCGGCCGTACTCCGCACTGCCTCGTCGGAGGCGGCGAGGATCCGACTGCGCCCAGGCGTTGCGAACGTATGTTCGGTCTGACCCACGTTGACCAGCACGAGCACCGAGCCTCGCACGATCGTGAGCGTCGCGGCGGCTTCGTCCACCTCCACGCTGGTGTGGTCGAGGCGCGGGTCGCTCAGATCGGTCACAGTCCGCCGCAGCGTGATGAGGGTTCGGTACCAGGCCAGCAGGGCGTCGTGGGGCGCCTGCGCCCGCTCCGACCAGTCGAGCCGGGCCGACCGGAAGGTCTCCGGATCCTGGGGATCGGGGATGTCCTCGGGCCGCCAGCCGAAGGGCGCGAACTCGCGCCGGCGACCCTCGCTGACGGCGCGCGCGAGCTCGGGATCGCGGTGGTCGCTGAAGTAGGGGAACGGCGCGGTGGCGCCCCACTCTTCGCCCTGGAAGAGGAGCGGCGTGAACGGACCGGTGAGGAGCAGGGCGGCGGCGACCGACAGGCGCCTCGGGCCGACGAGGGCGCCGAGCCGGTCACCGCAGGCGCGGTTGCCGACCTGGTCGTGGTTCTGCGTGGAGACGACGAACTGATGGCCGGCGAGGCCGGTCGGCGGCCGGCCGTGATGCCGCCCTCGGTGAGGCGACCACGTGCCGTCGTACACCCACGCCTGACGCATCGCCTTGGCGAGGAGCGTCAGCGACCCGAAGTCCTCGTAGTAGCCGGTCCGCTCGCCGGTGAGGACGGCGTGCAGGGCGTGGTGCCACTCGTCGGCCCACGACGCGTCGAGGCCCATCCCCCCGGCATCGCGACTGCGGACGAACCGGGGGTCGTTCAGATCGCTCTCGGCCACGACGAAGAGCGGCCGGCCGAGCCGGGCCGCCAGGGCGTCGACCTCCACCGCGAGCGCCTCGAGGATCGACACCGCCGACTCGTCGACGATGGCGTGCACCGCATCGAGACGGAGGCCGTCGACGTGGTAGTCGCGCAGCCACATCGCGGCGTTGTCGAGCACGAAGCGACGGACCTCGTGCGCGCCCGGACCGTCGAAGTTCACCGCGTCGCCCCAGTTCGTGCGGTGCCGGGTGGAGAAGTACGGACCGAACTCGCCGAGGTAGTTGCCGGCCGGGCCGACGTGGTTGTACACGACGTCGAGCACGACGCCCAACCCGTGACTGTGGCAGGCGTCGACCAGCCGCTTGAGCCCGTCGGGGCCGCCGTAGACATGGTGGGGGGCGAACAGGTCGACGCCGTCGTAGCCCCAGCCGTGGTCGCCGGAGAACTCGGCGACGGGCATCAGCTCGATGGCGTCGACGCCGAGGTCGACGAGGTGGGGCAGGTGCTCGATGACGCCGTCGAACGTGCCGGCGGCGCTGAAGGTCCCGATGTGGAGCTCGTAGAGGACGGCGCCGCGCAGCGACAAGCCGCGCCAACGGTCGTCGGTCCAGCGGAACGCGGCGTGATCGACGACGGCGGAGAGCCCGTCGACGCCGTCGGGCTGCGAGGCCGAACGTGGGTCCGGCCGGACCGGCCCCCCGTCGAGCCGGTACCCGTAGCGCGTGCCGACGCCGGCGGCCTCGACCGTGGCGCGCCACCACCCGGCCTCGTCCCTCCGCATCGGGACGGTGCCATCCTCGAGTACGAGCTCGACGGTGTCGGCCCTCGGCGCCCAGACGCCGAACTTCTCCATCACGCGTCGCCTCGGGCCAGCACGGCCACGGGGAACGAGGCGAACAGCGGGCCGACAGGCTGCTCGCCGGGCTGAACCGCCGTGCCCGTGAGAAGGTCGGTCCACCGGCCGGGCGGCACGTCGACGGCCGTGTCGCCCCACGCGACCGTGCTGCGGCACGCGCCGACGAGGGCGACGGCGCCGCGTGTGAAGGCCACGACGTGGCCGCGGTGGGCACCACTGACCTCGAGGGGTTCGTAGCTGGCGGACGTGTACGAGTCGGGCCGGCGCCGTCGGTGGGCGAGGAGGCGGTGGATCAGGAACAGCTTGGGCGCGCCGCCGTCGGCCTCCGCCCACGCGTCGGCCGCCGTCGCCGACGCGAGGGCGGCGAGCACGCGGCGCCGCTGCTCGAAATCGACGGGGCGCCGGTTGTCGGGGTCGACCAGGCTCAGGTCCCACAGCTCGGTGCCCTGGTAGAGGTCGGCGACGCCGGGGCAGGTCAGCAGCAGCGCCGTCTGTACCAGCGAGTGGCGCCGGCCCCTCGCCACCAGGTCCTCGGCGCCGAGGAACCGCTCGAGATCGGCGGTGAACTCGACGTCGGCGAGGATCGCGCGCACGAAGTCCTCGACGGCGTCGTCGTACTCGGCCACGGGGTCGATCCACGAGGTGTGAACCTTGGCTTCCTTGGTGGCCTTCGTGGCGAAGGCGACGAGGCGCTCGACGTCGACCGGCCACGCGCCGACGAGCGTCTGGTACAGCAGGTATTCGGTGTTGCGATCCGGCCACTCGCCCGAGCGGTGGCGCTCGTTGTGCTGGGCCCAGCGTTGCGCCGCGGCCTGCCACCGCTCCGGCCGCTCGGACAACGCGTTGAGACGGGCCCGCACGTCGGCGCTGCGCTTGGTGTCGTGGGTCGAGAGCGTCAGCATCGTGTCGGGCCAGCGGGCCGCGGTCGCCGCCGTCACGGCGTGGAACGACGCCGTGCTGGCACCGAACCGGCTCGGGTCGCCCCCGACCTCGTTCAGCGAGATGAGCCGGTGGTAGCGGTAGAAGGCCGTGTCCTCGACGCCCTTGGCCGTGACGGGCGCCGTGAGCTGCTGGAAGCGCACGCACAGTTCGAGCTCCTCGGCCCCCGCGTACTGGCCCAGCGCCAACTCCCCGATGAACGACAACAGCGAGGCGTCGATGTCCGGCCGGCGGCTGATCGCGGCGGCCACCGCCTCGCTGACGACCTCGCGTTCGTAGCCCGTCGCCGGCCGTTCCGGCGTGACGTACACGCGGTACTCGGGGAAGGCGGCGACGACCTCGCGCAGGGCCTCGCGCAGCTCGGTCCTGGTGTGATCGACGTGGCGCCGGTCGCGG
>DASXAI010000337.1:0-11190 GCA_036406775.1 Acidimicrobiales bacterium | reverse complement strand
CGAGAACGCGCAACGGGCGGCCGCCGCGGAGAAGAATGCCAACTCGCAGGCAGACGCCGCCCATCAGGCGCAACTCGACGCCGAGAACCAGCGGGCCGACGCCGTTCAACAACGAGCCAATGCGGAGGCGGCGGCGAACGACGCCGCGCAGCAGAAGGAGATCGCCGACGCCAACGCCGCCGAAGCGACCACACAGGCGGCGCGAGCCAACGCCGCCGCGGCGGAAGCGGCGACCCAGCGCGACCGCGCCAAGGCGGCGGCCGCTGAGGCGGCGTCCCAGCGCGACCGCGCCGAAGCCGCGTCCAAGGCGCTGGACTGTGCACTGAAGCGGAGCCAGATCGATGAGGAGCAGACAAAGGTCGAGCGGGACGAGGCGTTGAAGATAACGGGCCGACTGGTCGACCTCATCGATCGAGCCAGGCAGGCAGAAGGCGACCAAGCCGCTTCTGCCGCGCTCGTACACGAACTGGCCAACAGCTCAGTCACCCTGATCGGATCGGGGCCGAGTGCGGACCCGTGCGAGCTCGATCAATGAACAGGCGCATCGGACTCCGCCGCGCACCCCCGAACAGTGGGCCAGGCAGGGATCGAACCTGCGACCCAGGGATTATGAGTCCCCCGCTCTGACCACTGAGCTACTGGCCCAAGCTCCGGGGGAGGGACTCGAACCCTCAACAACACGGTTAACAGCCGCGTGCTCTGCCTAATTGAGCTACCCCGGATTGAAGCCTGGGAAGGATAGCAAGGCGTCGACGAGACCCATGATCGACCGGTGGGTGCTGCGACAGCTGTAGACGACGCTGGGGCAGCCCATCGGGTGCTTGCGGGACCGCAGCGTCGAGTCGGGGATGGCGCGATACGGCGTGGTGAACTGCCTGATCGGGATGTCGGTGAGATCGGACCAGAAGCGGTTCGCGGCCTCCAGATCAAGACCCTCGTGGAGATAGAGATTCAGCCGGAGACGAGCCTCATCGATGGCGAAGAACGCTCGGAGCCACCTCACGAAGAACAGGATCATGCGCGGGTCGCTGTTCGCGAAGCGCACCAAGCCGTCGGTCTTCGACCCCTCCCCGGCGTACAGGGCCGTCCCGGCCACCAGGAACTGCTTGCGGCTCAGTTCGCCGATACGGGCGACGCCGATGGCGCGAAGCAGTGCGATCTCATCTTGCTTGCGGCGTTGGAGCGCGTTGGGCGCTCGCCGACGAGCCCGGGAGCGGGGTCCAGGGGTGAACAACACATCGCGCACCCAGACCGACACCTGGCCGCGAGACGCCTCGAGTTCGTCGGCGATCTGTTGCAGCGTCCACGCCTCGGCCCGCAACTGGCGTGCTCGTTCCCGGTCCTCGACCCGCCCTCGGTAGCCCACGCCCGAGACGCTCTGAACGGGTGTGACAGGGTTACTCGCTGTCGAGGAACTCCTTCAGCTTCTGGCTGCGCTGCGGGTGGCGGAGCTTGGCGAGAGTCTTGGCCTCGATCTGGCGGATGCGCTCGCGGGTGACGCCGAACTCCTTGCCGACTTCTTCGAGCGTGCGTGACTGGCCGTCGATCAGCCCGAAGCGGAGCTTCACGACCTCCTTCTCGCGGTCGGACAGCTCGCCCAAGGCCTCCTCGACCGCCTGAGCCAGCATGCGGCGGGTCGCGACCTCAGCAGGGGCGTCGGCGCCCGAGTCCTCGATGAAGTCGGCCAGATTGGAGTCGTCCTCCTCCCCCACCGGCGAGTCGAGCGACAGCGGGTCGAGGGCGATGCGCTGGATCTCCCGCACCCGATCCGGGCTCAGACCCGTCTTCTCGGCCAGCTCGTCGGTGGTGGGCTCGCGCTCCAGTTCCTGGGTCATCTGGCGCTGGATCCGCATGACCCGGTTCATGCTCTCCACCATGTGGACGGGGATGCGGATGGTGCGAGCCTGATCGGCGATCGCACGCGTGATGGCCTGGCGTATCCACCACGTGGCATACGTGGAGAACTTGAAGCCCTTGGTGTAGTCGAACTTCTCGACGGCCCGCATGAGGCCGAGGTTGCCCTCCTGGATCAGGTCGAGGAACAGCATCCCGCGCCCGACGTAGCGCTTGGCGATGGAGACGACGAGCCGGAGGTTGGCCTGGATGAGCTCGGCTCGGGCCTCGTCGCCGTCGCGGATGGCGCCGGCGCAGATCCGTCGGTCCATGTCGGCCAGCGCGCCATCGTCGAGGCGCTGCTGGGCCTGCACGCCGGTTTCGATCCGCATGGCGAGGTCGCGCTCGTCCTCGGCCGTGAGCAGGCTGACACGACCGATCTCCTTGAGGTACATGCGCACGGTGTCGGACGTGCCGCCCTCGCCCCGATCGGTAGAAGGGGCACGGGGCGGGCGCCGGCGGGGACGCGGGGCCTCCTCGTCGGGTGTCGCGACGGCGACGGCGCCGGCGGCGGCGACGGCCACGGCAGCGGCAGCGGCGGCGACCGCTCCGTTGCTCGGATCCTCCAGCGACTCGTCGACCGACTCGTCGACCGCGATGCCTTGGCTCTCGAGCGAGCCCCGCACCGTGGTGATCACTTCTTCCGTGAGCTCGACGTAGCGCAGCACGTGCGCGACCTGCTCGGCGTGCACGACCCCCCGCGCCCGCCCTTCCCGCACCAGTCCCGCCCAGTCGGACGGCACGATGTCGTCGAACGGCGGAAGGGTGGACGACTCCGTCACGCTCGCTCCTCCACGGCCGGCGCATCCGTGCCTCGGTCGAGCCACCCTAGCAACTGCTCCGCTGCTCCCGGCCCCGCTTCGGGGTCGTCGAGCTGTTCGAGGAGCCGCTTGCCGTCGGCGTGCTCCAGGGCGCGGCTGAAGTCGCCGCGCATGCCGTCGAGCCGCCGCCGCGTCGCCACGCCGATCAGATGGCGGGCGTGGCGATCGGGATCCTCGTCGACGTCCGTGACCGCCAGCCGCTCGAGCAGTTCGCGGGTGACCGGGTCGGCCAGCTCCATCGCCTTGCGGGCGTCGCCGTGGGCCTCGGCCAACGCCCGGAACGCCGACAGGTGCAGCTCGTCGGCGAACAACGGCTCGACGAGCCACGGCGCGATGTCGTCCCAGCGGTGCACCAGCAACGCCAGGGCCACCGCCTCGGCGCTCTCCTTCGGCGCCGGCCGGGTGGGCGGCGCGTCGACCCGCACCGGGCCCCGAGTCCGCACGGCGGCCTCCAACGTGGCCGCGGCCAGGCCAGTGTGCGCCGACAGTTCACCGATGTACAACGAGCGGACGTTCTGATCGGGATGCTCCCGGATCACGGCCAGCGCCGCCTCGGCCAACCGGGCCTTGCTCTCGGGCGTCCGGATCGAGCCCTGACGCAGGACCCGGTCGAGCCGGAACCGCAGGAACGGCACGGCCTGGTCGACGGCGGCCCGCAACGCCTCCGGGTCGGACTGCGCCAGCGCGCCCGGGTCCTGGCCCGCCGGCAGGCGCACCACGCTGACCTCGATGTCGTACTTCTTCTCCCACTCGTAGAACCGGGCGGCGGCGCCTTGACCGGCATCGTCGGCGTCGAAGGCCAGGACCATCCGCCCGGCGAACCGCTTCAGCAGCCGGACGTGCTCCTCGGTGAGCGCGGTGCCGCAGGTGGCGACGGCGCGCGGCACGCCGGCGCGGTGGAACCCGATCACGTCGGTGTACCCCTCGCACACCACGACCTGGTCGGCGGTCACGATGTCGGCCTTGGCCCAGTTGAGCCCGTAGAGAGTCTTCGACTTGGCGTAGACCCGGGTCTCGGGCGAATTCTTGTACTTGGCCGGGTCGGTGCTGCCCGGCAGGACGCGTCCCCCGAAGGCGACGGCCTCGCCCGCCTCGTTGAAGATGGGGAACATCACCCGAGCGCGGAAGGAGTCCTGCAGCCGGTCGCGCCGGTTGAGGAAGGCGAGCCCCGTGTCGCGGGCCACGTCGCCCGGGACGCCCAGGTGCTGCACCAGCGCGTCCCAGTCGTCGGGCGCCCACCCGAGCCGGAACCGCCGGGCGATGTCGCCGGTGATGTCTCGCGACCGCAGGTAGTCGCGAGCAGGACGGGCGTCCGGCGCCTCGAGCAGCCGGGCGTGGTACCAGTCGACGGCGCGAGCCATGGCGTCGAGCAGCACCTGGCGGCGCTGGCGGTCACGGCCCTCACCGCCGCTCGTGTAGCGGAGCTGGATGCCGGCCCGGCTGGCGAGCAGCTCCACCGCGCCGACGAAGTCGAGGTGCTCGATCTCGCGTATGAACGAGATCACATCGCCGCCGGCGTTGCAGCCGAAGCACTTGTAGATGCCAAGGGCTTCGTTCACACCGAACGACGCCGTCTTCTCGGCGTGGAACGGGCACAGTCCGACCCAGCGGACGCCCACCCGGCGCAGGCTGACGTACTGCTGCACCACGTCGACGATGGGAACGGCGGCGCGGACCCGTTCGATGTCCTCGTCGACGATCCCCACTCGTCGCAGGCTACCGGCGCGATGTTCCCGCAGCGCTCAACTCGTCACGACGCGACTTGCGCAGCGACAACAGGATCGACGCCGCCAGCACGAGGGCGATGACCGAGAGCGAGATCGCGGTGGGGATGTGGTACCAGTACGACGCGATCATCTTCAGGCCGACATAGACGAGGATCACGGCCAGGCCCTGCTGCAGGTACGTGAACCGCTCCCGGATGTCGGCCAGCAGGAAGTAGAGGGCGCGCAAGCCGAGGATGGCGAAGGCGTTCGACGAGAAGACGATGAACTGCTCACGGCTGACGGCCAGCACGGCGGGCACCGAGTCAACAGCGAAGATGACGTCGGTGGTCTCGATGAGCACCAGCACGGCGAACAGGGGCGTGGCCAGGAGCGCGCCGGTACGGCGGGTGAAGATCTTCTGACCGTCGTACTCGGTGGTGGACGGGATCACCTTGCGCACGGCGCGCAACACCGGATTGTGCTCGGGGTGGACGGCGGCGTCGTGCTGGCGCAGGAGGCGCCCCCCGGTGAAGACCAGGAAGGCACCGAACACGAACAGCAGCCACTCGAAGTTGTCGAGCAGCGCGACCCCGGCGAAGATGAACACGAGCCGCATCACGAGCGCGCCGAAGATGCCCCAGAACAGCACGCGGTGCTGGTACTTCCCGGGGACGGCGAAGTACGTGAAGATCAGCGCCCACACGAAGACGTTGTCGATCGAGAGGCTCTTCTCGATCAGATAGCCGGCGTAGTACTCACCGCTGGCCTGGCTGCCGTAGAGGCCCCAGACGACGAGCCCGAAGGCGAGGCCGATCGCGATCCACGCCGCCGATTCGGCGGCGGCTTCCTTCGTCCCGACGGTGTGGGCCCGCCGGTGGAATACCAGCAGGTCCACGAGGAGCAGGGCGCAGATGAGGGCGAACAGCGCCACCCAGGCCCACCACTCGACGTCGATCTGGGCGAAGTCAGTGTCAGCGGCGAGAACGAGCATCAGCTACCGAGTGTCACCTCCGGCGCCGATGACGGCCTGGGCGGCGGCCAGCCGGGCGATCGGGACGCGGAAGGGTGAGCACGACACGTAGTCGAGCCCGGCGTCGTAGAACAGAGTGATCGATTCGGGGTCGCCGCCGTGCTCGCCGCACACCCCGAGCTTGAGGTCGGGCTTCACGGCGCGGCCCCGCTCGGCGCCGATGCGGACGAGCTCGCCGACCCCGCTCTGGTCGATGGTCTCGAACGGATTGCGCTTCAGCAGCCCCTTCTCGAGATAGGCCGGCATCATCCGGCTCTCGACGTCGTCGCGGCTGAAGCCGAACGTCATCTGGGTGAGGTCGTTGGTGCCGAACGAGAAGAAGTCGGACTCCTCGGCGATCTCGTCGGCTCGCAGCGCGGCCCGCGGCGTCTCGATCATGGTGCCGATGATCACCCGCGGCTTCTTCTTGGCGTCGGCCGTCGCCTCGGCCACCGCCGCTTCGACCCAGCCGCGTGCCTCGTGCATCTCCTCACGGGTGACGGTGAGCGGGATCATGATCTCGACGACAGGCTTACCCCCCTTGGCCACCCGCTCAGCCGCCGCCTCCATGAGGGCGCGAACCTGCATGGCGTAGAGACCGGGCTTGACGACGCCGAGGCGCACGCCCCGCGTCCCGAGCATCGGGTTGAACTCCTCCCAGGCGCGGGCGGCGTGCAGGAGCGCCTCCTCCTCGGCCGTGAGGCCCTCCCGGACCTGCTTGAGCTCGAGCTCGTCGACACGCGGCAGGAACTCGTGCAGCGGCGGGTCGAGCAGGCGGACCGTGACGGGCAGGCCGTCCATCGCTTCGAGGATCTCCTCGAAGTCGGCCTTCTGCACCCGGCGCAGCTCCTCGAGGGCGTCGGCCTCGGCCTCGTCGGTGGACGCCAGGATCATCCGGCGCACCACCGGCAGCCGATCCTCACCGAGGAACATGTGCTCGGTGCGGCACAGGCCGATGCCCTGGGCGCCGAAGCTCCGGGCGTTGGCGGCGTCGGGTCCGTTGTCGGCGTTGGCCCGCACGGCCAGGTGGCCCTTGCGGATCTGGTCGGCCCAGCGGAGGATCGTGTGGAACTCGGCGGGCGGCTCGGCCGCCGACAGCGTGACCTCGCCGAGGACCACCTCGCCGGTGGAACCGTCGAGCGAGATGACATCGCCCTCGCCCACCACCACGTCGCCGGCGGTGAACTGCCGGCCCGCGATCTTGACGCTCTCGGCGCCCACGACGGCCGGCGTGCCCCAGCCCCGGGCCACGACGGCGGCATGCGACACGAGGCCACCCCGCGCTGTGAGGATGCCCTTCGACACCATCATCCCGTGCACGTCCTCGGGACTGGTCTCATTGCGCACGAGGATGACGTCCTCGCCCCGGTCGGCGGCGTCGGCGGCGTCGTCGGCCGTGAAGTAGGCGCGCCCCACGGCGGCGCCCGGCGAGGCGGCCAGACCCTTGGCGATGACCCGCAGGTCCTTGGCTGCGAACTGCGGGTGGAGCACCTGGTCGAGGTGATCGGCCGTGATCCGCTGCACCGCTTCGGGCCGCGTGATGCTCCAGCCGTTCTTCCCGCTGGCCTTCGTCATGTCGACGGCCATCTTCAAGGCGGCGGCGCCGGTGCGCTTGCCGACGCGCGTCTGGAGCATCCAGAGCTTGCCCTGCTCGATGGTGAACTCCGTGTCGCACATGTCGCGGTAGTGGGCCTCGAGCCGGTCGAAGATGCCGAGCAGCTCGCGGTGGATCGCCGGGAAGTGGCGGCCGAGGGCGTCGAGGTCTTCGGTGTTGCGGATGCCCGCGACGACGTCCTCGCCCTGGGCGTTGACGAGAAAGTCGCCGTACGGACGGTTCTCGCCGGTGGCGGCGTTGCGGGTGAACCCGACGCCAGTGCCGGAGTTGTCGTCACGGTTGCCGAACACCATCGCCTGCACGTTGACGGCGGTGCCGAGGTCATGGCTGATGCGCTCCCGCACGCGGTAGGCGATGGCCCGGGCGCCGTTCCACGACCGGAAGACGGCCTCGATGGCGCCGCTCAGCTGGACCCGGGGCTTCTGTGGGAAGGGCCGACCCGTGTGCTTGTGCACGATCGACTTGTATTCCTCGCACAACTCGGCCAGGGCCGATGCGGGCAGCTCGGCGTCGCTCGTGACGCCGGCGGCGGCCTTGGCCTTCTCGAAGGGCTCGTCGAACGCCTCGGCGTCGACGCCGAGGACGATGCGCCCGTACATCGAGATGAACCGGCGGTACGAGTCGTAGGCGAAGCGCTCGTCGTTGGTGGCCTTGGCCAGGCCCTTCACACTCACGTCGTTCAGGCCGAGGTTGAGAACCGTGTCCATCATGCCCGGCATCGAGAACTTGGCGCCCGAGCGCACGCTCACGAGGAGCGGGTCGAAGGGGTCGCCGAGCTTGCGCCCCATCTTCTTCTCCAGCCGGAAGACGTGCTTGGCGACCTCCTCGTCGAGGTCCTTGGGCCAGCCGCTCGCCATGTAGGCGCGGCAGGCGTCGGTGGTGATGGTGAACCCGGCCGGGACCGGGAGGCCGAGCACGCTCGTCATCTCGGCGAGGTTGGCGCCCTTGCCGCCGAGCAGGTCCTTCATGTCCATGGGAGGACGGCGGTGCTTGTGATCGAAGGCGTAGACGTACGGCACGCGTCGAGCCTAGTGGCGATACCCCCCGTACGATCGGGGCGCATCAGCGACTCGCCGCCGCTCCGCATCCTGGGATTCCCGGTCTCGATCGCGCCCGGTTTCATCCTCGGGCTGCTGCTGCTGGCCGGCCTCAACGCCCAGGATCCCGCCTTCGCGGTGCGCCTCGTCGTCGCCATCGCCGTGTTCACGCTCGTGCACGAGCTCGGCCATGCCCTGGCGGCGCGACGCTTCGGTGCCGAGTCCACCATCTCGCTCAGCTTCCTCGTCGGATGGGCGTCGTTCCGCCCGAGCCGGCCGCTCGGCCGCTTGGACCGGGTGGCCATCACCGCCGCCGGCCCCTTCGTGCAGATCCTTCTGGGCTCGGCCATCCTCCTCGCCCTCGGCACGACGCCGTGGTCGTACG
This sequence comes from Acidimicrobiales bacterium, assembly GCA_036406775.1. Lineage (GTDB taxonomy): Bacteria > Actinomycetota > Acidimicrobiia > Acidimicrobiales > Ilumatobacteraceae > DASXAI01. The sequence continues at coordinate 2,724 of DASXAI010000337.1, read as the reverse complement.
ACGACGTGCGCACCGACGCCCTGTGGCTCGCCGTGTGGTGGGCCGGCCCCGTCCTGGGGCTCGTCAACCTGCTGCCGCTCGTGCCGATGGACGGCGGCAACATCGTCGCCACCGGGCTCGACGCCGTGGTGCCGGGGCGCGGCTACCGCCTCGTGCAGTGGTGGACGATGGCCGTCACCGGTGTCGCCATCGTGGCCGTGGTGCTCTTACCGGGTTGGCGACCATGGGCGCTCACCATCGCCCTCTTCGCCTTCTGGAACTGGCGCAGCTTCACCGCCGATCGCCAGCGCACGCCGTCGGCCGTCGAGGCAGCGCGCCGCGCCCGCGGCGTGGCCGAGTCAGCCGAGCGGGCGGCGTGGACCACCGGACGGCCGGGGCTGTTCCCGCCGCCGTACGCGCCGTCGCCGTGGTACCGCGCCCACGTGCTGCACGAGGCGGGCAAGGACGCGACCGCGCGCGGCCTGCTCCTGGAGGCGCTCGAGCACGGCGGCGGCAGCTGGGTCCCACCGGCGGCGGCGCCGAGCGAGCAACTGGTGCCGCTGGTGGAGCTGCTGCCCGACCCGCTGCCGATCGGCGATCTCCACGCCGGCATCGTCCTGCAGAAGGCGCTCCTCGACACCGGGTACCTCCGGCGCTCGGCCGACTACGGCGCCCGCCTCTACCAGACCCATCCCCATCCCGCCGTGGCCGAGCTCGTGGCCCAGGCCCTCGCCCTCCTCGGCCACGACCAGACGGCCGAAGGTTGGCGCCGGGCCGCCGGCCCCGACCCGGCCTAGAAGGCCAGCCGGGCCGCCACCTCGTCGACGAGGCGGTCGATCGGGACGCGCACCTGCTCGGTGGAGTCGCGATCGCGGATGGTCACGGCCTTGTCGTCGAGCGACTCGAAGTCGACGGTGACGGCCAGCGGCGTGCCGATCTCGTCCTGGCGGCGGTAGCGGCGCCCGATCGACTGCGTGTCGTCGTAGTCGCACATGAACCGGGGCGATAGCGTCCGGAACAGCTCCTTGGCCAGCGGCGTGAGCGTCTCCTTCTTGGAGAGCGGCAGCACCGCGACCTTGTACGGCGCGAGGCGCGGGTGGAGCCGCAACACCGTGCGGGCCTCGCCGCCGACGGTGTCCTCGTCGTAGGCGGCCAGCAGGAAGGCGGCCATCGTCCGGGTGGCGCCGGCGGCCGGCTCGACCACGTAGGGGACGTACCGCTCGTTGGTGGACGGGTCGAAGTAGTCGAGGCGGACCCCCGAGTGCGTGGCGTGCTGCGTCAGGTCGTAGTCGGTGCGGTTGGCGATGCCCTCGAGCTCGTCCCAACCCCACGGGAAGAGGTACTCGACGTCGGACGTGCCGGCCGAGTAGTGCGACAACTCGTCGGGGTCGTGGGCGCGCAGGCGGAGCATCTCCCGGGGCATCCCGAGGTCGACGTACCACTGGAGCCGCTCGGCGCACCAGTACTCGTACCACTGAGCGGCCTCGGCGGGCGGCACGAAGAACTCGAGCTCCATCTGCTCGAACTCGCGGGTGCGGAAGATCCAGTTCTGCGGCGTGATCTCGTTGCGGAAGCTCTTACCGACCTGGGCGATGCCGAACGGCGGCTTCTTGCGCGTCGTCTGCAGCACGTTCAAGAAGTTGGTGAACATGCCCTGCGCCGTCTCCGGACGCAGGTAGGCGACGGCGGCGTCCTCCTCCACCGGGCCGGCATACGTCTTGAACATCAGGTTGAACTGCCGGGCCTCGGTGAAGCTGTCCTTGGCGCCGCAGTTCGGGCACGTGTGGGGATCCTCGAGCTTGTCGAGACGCCAGCGCTGATGGCACTGGCGGCAGTCGACCAGCGGGTCCGTGAAGTTCTTCAGGTGGCCGGACGCCTCCCAGACCGCCGGCGGCGACAGGATGGCGGCGTCGAGGCCGACGACGTCGTCGCGCAGCTGCACCATCGACCGCCACCATGCGTCCTTCACGTTCCGCAGCAGCAGCACGCCGAGGGGCCCGTAGTCGTAGGTGGAGCGGAAGCCGCCGTAGATCTCGGCCGAGGGGAAGACGAACCCGCGCCGTTTGCAGAGGTTCACGACCTGGTCGAGATCGGTGGCGGGCATGACCCGCCAGGCTATCGGTGGGGCCTGCTGGTCAGCGGCTCGGTCAGCCGCTCATGGCGCCGCCGGCGCGGGCCCGGACCACCAGCACGACGCCGGTGAGGAGCAGGACGACGCCGGCGAGGGCCACCATGCCGGCCGGAAAGCCCGTCACCGGCAGTTGGGCGGGGAGGGCGGCCGGCGCCGCTGCGGGCGCGGCCGGGACGTCGGCGGCGCCCGGCACCACGCTGATGGGCTCGACCGACGGCGGGGCGGCCGGAGGGCCGACACACTCGGTGTCGGCGGCCGGGAACGACACGGCGACCGACCCGGTCGTGACCACGCCGCCGGGCAGGAGCTCGCTGCGGTTCAGTACGGCGGCCGAGCCGAAGGTGAGGTCGGCGTAGAGGTGGAGCACGGCGACGGCGGGGTTGGTGAGGGTCATGCGGTTGTCGACGCGGGTCCAACCGGGCCAGAGCACGGAGCCGGAGGCTTCGTGCAGGCGCAGCACCTCGGTGCCGTTCTGGTCGAGGACGTGGAGCAGGATGGAATCGAAGACGGCGCCGCCTGCGCTGACGTTCCAGTTGAGGTAGGGCGTGGCGTTGGCGCACGAGGCCTGGGTGCTCACCTTGATGTCGGCCTCGGGGCGGGCCGGCGTCGACGTC
>DASXAI010000336.1:0-10626 GCA_036406775.1 Acidimicrobiales bacterium | reverse complement strand
AGCAGCCGTCGACGAGTCCCGGTCGGCGCCTCGTCGAGGTAGAGCTGAGCCACCTCGGCCCCGCGCCGCTCGCCGGTGTTGGTCACGGTGAACGTGGCCGACACCGTGTCGCCACCGCCTACTTGGGGATCCCCGTAGGCGAACGTGGTGTACGACAGCCCGTGGCCGAAGGCGTAGAGCGGCGTGAAGCCTCTGCGAGCGAACCACCGGTAGCCGACGTCGGAGCCCTCGTGGACCTCGAGGCTCCACGGTGTCCCGAACGCCGCCCCGTAGCCGGGCAACTCGGGGTTGGGCAGCTGGCTCACGTCGGCGGGCCAGGTGATCGGGAGCCGACCAGAGGGGCTCACGGCGCCGGTCAACACCTCGGCGATGGCCTGACCCCCGGCCTCGCCCGGATACCACGCCTGGACGATGGCCCGGACGCTGCCGCGCCACGGCAGGGCGACGGCGTTGCCGGTTTCGAGTACGACCACGGTGTTCCGGTTGGCGCCGGCGACCGCGTCGATCACGGCGTCCTGGCCGAAGGGCAGGGACAGGTCGGGGCTGTCGAAGCCTTCGCTCTCGGCCTTGGTGGCGAACACGATGGCGACGTCGCAGCGGCGGGCCAGCGCGGCCGCCTCGGCGGCGTAGGCGCTCGGCGCGTAGGTGATCGATGCCTTCGGCAGCAGCTTTCTCAGCTCGACCAACGGCGACGACGGGAAGAACGACTCCTTGCGCAACGGAGCCAGAGGGCCCTCGCCGCTGATGGGTGCCTCGAAGGCATAGCCGCCGGGCGGCGTGACGAGGCTCGAGCCGCAGCCCGCCATCACTCCCACGTCAGCGTGGCCGCCGATCACAGCGACGCTGGTGGTGTCGGGATCCAGCGGCAGGATGCCGTCGTTGTCGAGGACGACGATGCCCTGTCGGGCCACCGCCAACGTCGACTCGCGGTGGGCATCCAGATCGATCGTCGGCCGGGGCCGGTCTTGATCCACGCCGACCGCGAACATCGAGCGCAGGATGCGGCGGGCCATGTCGGAGAGGCGCTCCTTCGGGACCTGACCGGCTGCGTACGCTTCGCGAAGCGGCTCGTTGAACCATTCCTTCTCGTCGAGTTGGGCACCGGAGTGCTGGTCGAGGCCTTTGAGGGCGAAGTCCCAGCTGTAGACGGCCTTCCAGTCGGACATGATCCAACCCTTGAAGCCGAGCTTCTCCTTCACCATGCGGAGCAGCGGCTCGTTGCCCGAGCAGTAGGCGCCGTTCACCTTGTTGTAGGCGCACATGATCGAGCCGGGATCGGCGCGCTCGATGGCGATCTCGAACGCCAGCAGATCGGCTTCCCGATGAGCCGCCGAATCGATCACCACGTCGAGCCAGAACTTGTTGGTCTCGTTGCAGTTCAGAGACAGGTGCTTCACCATCGAGATGACGCCTTCGGACTGCGTGCCGATCACGTTCTCGGCGGCCAGGACGCCGCTCAACCACGGATCCTCGGAGACGTACTCGAAGTTGCGGCCGTTGCGTGGCTCGCGCACGAGGTTCATGCTGCCGCCGCACAACACGTTGAACCCGCGCGACCGCGCCTCCCGGCCGATCAGTGCGCCTGCCTCCCGAGCCATGGCCGGGTTGAACGTGGCCGCCATGCACAAACCGGCGGGTAGTGCCGTCGCCGTGTCTCCCGGTCGCCCGCCGCCAGGGTTGGTCACACCCAACGCCGCATCCGAGATCTTCAACGGCGGCACACCCAGCCGCTCCACGCCGGGAACCCAGCCCGCGATCTGTGGGACGTCCTGAGGCACACGAGGATCGCGGGCGCCGCCGAAGACGACGACCATCAAGCTGAACAAGAGTGAGAACCGCTCGTCGTCGGTCAGCTGTTGCTCGACCTCACGGGCACGCTCGTCGGGATCGACCTGGGGCATCTGCCACCCTCCTGCGTCGTCATCACGTAACGGTGATCGCGACAGATTGGCACGACGTCAGCGGCGTCGTTCCATCCGCTCTGGGCTGCCTCGGCGCTGGCGCCGGAAGGTGATGCCCGACGCCCGACGGCCGCCCCAGCCGGCGGAAGGGACCTTTGGCCCTTCTCAGTTGCAGCCCGTAGGCCTACTGGTTTCCCAAACAGACCGAGACGCCATGTCCGCCGGCGCAGGTCAGCTGCGAGTGCAAGGGCACCGACCTTGATCAGCGCGCGACGGCAGGAGAGGGGAGAAGGCAAATGGACAGGTTCAGAAGTCTCTTGGAGCGCTACGTCGAGCTGTACAACGCGGGTGACCTCGACGGTGTCATGGACTTGTATGCCGACGACGCTGTGCAGCTCATGCCCGACGGCAGATTCGAGGGTCGGAGCGTGATCGGCGAGCGTCTGGCGAAGGAGTTGACCGCATTCCCGGATCTCCACCACCGGTTCATCAGCTTCGTCGAGCAAGGCGATGCGTTCGCCGACGAATGGGTCTTCGTGGGGACACACACCGGCTCGCTCGTGTTGCCGGACGGCACCGAGCTACCGCCGACCGGCAAACGAGTCGAAGTGAGGGGAATGGAACTGGTCGAACTGCGGGACGGAAAGATCGTCGTCGACAACCTCTACTACGACAACCTTGCCGTCGCGGCCCAGCTCGGCCTGCTCCCGCGCGACGTTCCGACCGCGGTATGAGGAGGAGACGATGCCCACCATGAAGGAAGCCGCGTCGGCGTTCCTTGCCAACAAACGGATCGCCGTCACCGGTGTGTCGAGAACACCGAAGGATCACGGGGCCAACAACGTCTACAAGAGATTGCGTGACCGCGGATTCGAGGTGTTCGCAGTGAACCCGAACACCGACGAGGTCGAGGGTGCGCACAGCTACCACGACCTGAAGAGCATCCCGGGAGGTGTCGACGCCGTTGTCATCGCCACCGCGCCCAGCCGGGCCGAGGACACGATGCGAGAGTGTGCCGAGCTCGGCATCGGGCAGGTGTGGATGCACCGCGGTCCCGGTGCGGGCAGCGTCTCGGCGACCGCCACCGCCTATGGGCGTGAGCACGGCATCACCGTGATCGACGGTGGTTGTCCGCTCATGTTCGAGCCGACCGCGGACTTCGGCCACAAGATCATGAAGGTCGTCTTCTCGGGCCGCATCCCCAAGTCGGTCTGACGATCGAGGAGGAGTCATGGGCAACCTGGAAGTCGTCGTTCACATGAAGATCCGCCCCGGTCAACTCGAGGGCGCCAAAGCACAAGCCGCCGAGATCCTGCGGCTGAGCCGAGAATCGGACACGCACACGCTTCGGTGTGACTGGTTCGTCAATGCCGACGGGACCGAGTGCGACGTCCACGAGATGTTCCCGAACGAACAGGGCCTGATCGAGCACAAGATGAACACGATGGCTCCGACGGAGGTCTTGTTCAGGGGCTACGCCTACGACCACCAGGCCATCATCTTCGGCGAGGTCTCATCCGGCTTCGTCCAGCTCGTCACGGAGCGCATGGGACCACCAACCGTGTTCTCGTTCCTCCAGGGACTCGAGGAGCCGGGTGTCTTCGGCCATCTGGAAGTCATCGCTCACATGAAGATCCGTCCAGCTCAGCAGGAAGCGTTCGAGGCCGAAGTGGCTGAGATCCTTCGGCTGACTCGAGAGAACGACACGCAGACGCTTCGCTACGACTGGTTCATCGACAAGGACGAGACCGAATGTGAGGTCCACGAGGCCTATCGCAGTGAACGAGGGCTGATCGAGCACAACGCCCACGTCATGGCGGCGAGGGAGCTGCTCTTCAGGCAGTACGCCTTCGATCATCGGATGAGTGTGTACGGCGAGATCTCACCGCAACTCCGCGACTTGTTCATGCAGCACGCAGGAGGCGTCACTGAGTTCGTGTTCCTCCAGGGACTGGAGGAGCCAGCGGCTGTCTAGGTGACGGTACGAAGGAGAGAGTGGGGTGACGTGATGGCCGACAGACGTGTCCTGGACCGGCTGACGGCGTCAGACCTGTTCCTGCTCCTCTGGGACGACTACGGCTGGTCGAGCGACATCGGCGGGTTCGCCATCCTGGATGGCACCCGCCTGCTCGACGCGGCGGGCCGGGTCCGGATCGACATGGTGCGGGAGCACCTGGCGTCGAGACTGCATCTGGTTCCCCGCTTCCGGCAGGTGCTGTACCGGCCTCGGCGGGGGCTGGGCTGGCCGGTGTGGGTGGACGCTCCCTCATTCGACCTCGGCGACCACGTTCGAGTCCACGCGCTGGCGACTCCGGGCGACGAAGCCCGGCTGCTGCAGGCGTGCCAGGACTTGGCACGGCGACCCCTCGATCCTTCGCGGCCGCGGTGGGAGCTGTGGCTACTGCCCGGTCTGCCGGAGCAACGAGTGGGCGCGTTCCTGCGGTTGCATCACGTCATCGCCGACGGCGCCGCGGCGTTGGCTCTTTTCGGGGCGCTTCTCGACTTCACCTCCGACCCACCGGACCCCGTCGTACCGCCGTGGACGCCTACCCCGCTCCCAGCCGTCGGTGAGTTGCTGCGTGACAACGTGGGCCGACGCCGCCAACAACTCGGCCGCGGCTGGTCGGGCGTCACCCATCCGAGCCGGACCCTGCGCTCGGCCCGACAGGTCTGGCCGGCGTGGCGGGAGGTCGTCACCGAGCGGCCCGCGCCACGGACGAGCCTCAACCAAGCGGCCGGTGCCGAACGTCGCCTCGCCATCGTCCGCGGCCGCCTGGACGTCACGAAGCAGATCGCCCACCTCCACCACGCAACGGTCAACGACGTCGTTCTGTCGGCAGTGGCGGGCGGCCTCCGTCAACTGTTGACAAGTCGGGGCGAAGACGTCGGCGGACTGGTGCAAAGGGCCATGGTGACGATCACCAGCCACCAAGAACCGGATGGCTCGGCGCCAGGCAACAAGCCCGGCTGGATGATGGTGCCGCTGCCGCTCGGTGAGGCCGATGCGGTTCGCCGCCTCGAGGTGATCGCGGCCGAGACCGCGGCCCGCAAGCGCAAGGACCGACCCGAGGTGGGCACCGGGATCTTTCGGTTCGTGGCCGGCCAGCGCCTCTGGTACCGGCTGTTTCCGCGTCAGCGGTCGGTCAATCTCGTCGTCAGCAACGTCCCCGGTCCGTCCGCGCCCCTGTTTCTCGCCGGCGCCCGCCTGGTCGAGCTGTTCCCGTCCATGCCGACGATGGGCAACTTGACGCTCGTGGTCGCGGTGCTGTCGTACGCCGGCCAGCTCAACTTCACGGCCGTCGGCGACCGCGACCGCTGCTCGGACCTGGACGTGTTCGCCGAAGGTGTGCGTCAGTCGCTCGACGAGCTCGCCCAGTCGATCGGGCGAGAGACACTCGAGGAGGTCACGTATGCCCGGGCCTGAGCCGTCACACGAGAGAGGCCCGTGATGGATGCCGTGCTGTCGGGAGAATGCGACCTGTATCACGAGCAGGTCGGCGAGGGCGTCCCCATCCTTCTCGTTCATCCCGCCGGCGCCACCGCCTCGACGTGGGGCACTGTGACCGCCGAACTCGCCCGGATCGGGCGGGTGATCAGTTATGACCGCAGGGGTTACGCCCGCTCTGGCGGCGCACCTGTCCACTCCATGTCCACGCATACGGCCGACGCCGCGGCGATGCTGGATCGGTTGCAGGTTCCACCGGCCGTGGTCGTCGGCACCAGCGCCGGCGCCGCCATCGCCGTCGACTTGGCGGTGCGTCGTCCCGACTTGGTGCGAGTCGCCGTCGCCCATGAGTTCCCGTGGCGGTTCACTCGTCATGGTCCTACCGGGTCGCAGGTCAAAGCGCTGGCGACGATCGGATGGCTGGTCGCCCTCGGCCGACACGGCGACGCCGCCGAGGTGTTGTTGCGCTCGGCGTACACGTACCGAGATGGCCGGACCGCGTGGGACGCATTTCCCGAGGAGTGGCGGCGGATCGGCAGGGACAACGCTAGGGCCGCTCTGGCTGACTTCCGCAACTCCATCGCCACCTATCCCTCCGCCCACGATCTCGCGACTGTCGAAGTCCCCGTCGTGTGCACGTACGGCGCACGAAGCCCCGACAGCATGATCCGGTTGGTCCGGTCGCTCGCCGGCGCCATCCCCGGTGCCACGACGCACGAGATCGGAGGCGCCGGTCACGCCGCGCCGTTCGACGCAACATCCAACTTCGTCGACGTGATCGCCGACGCCGCCTCGTTTTGACGCGGGAAGCCGCGCTCTACGACACATTCGCCGCGCGAGAACGCCATTCACCCTGCGGAATCACCGTGGTGTGGTGCCTACGCGGCGGCGTCGCCGTGCCAGGCGGGCCAGGCGACGAGATTCGGCCGTTCGAGAACCCACGTGTGTCGGTCGTCGCCGATCTCGGCCGAGATCAGCTGCTCGAGCTTGTCGCTGTACTCGGCCACCAGATCTCGCCGGGCGGGGTCGAGGGCGAGGTTGTTCATCTCGCCCGGGTCCTCGTGCCGGTCGTACAGCACAACGTCGTTGTGGGCGAACAGGGACTCGACGCCGGCGGGACGGTTGGGTTCAAGTGGTGAGAAGTATCGGCCGAAGCTGTACCGCTCGTCGGTGTAGCCCCGCAGGAACCCACGCTTGCGGAAGTCGGGTCGCAAGTCGCCGGACTGGAGGCGCTTCGGCGCTTCGGGATCGCTGAAGGCGGCCCAGAACTGCGAGTCGAGATTGAGCACGGACTCGACCGCGGTGAGGACACCGTCTCGCACGGGACGCCCCTCGAGGCCCGGTACGAGAGAGTGCCCGTACAACGCCGGGAAGTCGGTTCCGACCACTGTTTTGTTGAGTTTCGCGAAGGCGAGCAGCGTCGGCGCCAGGTCGACAGCTGAAGCTATCACGTTCGAAGTGGTTCCGCCCGCGAAGTCGGGATGGTGAACGACGAGGGGAACGTGGAAGTTCTCGTCGTAGACGAGGTTGGCCTTCTGGCGCAGGCGATGCGACCCGGCCATCTCGCCGTGGTCGGCCGTCAGGATGACGATGGTGCGATCGGCCTGACCCGAGGCCTCCAGCGCGTCGAGGACGAGCTCGATGCTGCGATCCACGTCGCGCAGGCAGTTCAGGTAGAAGTTCAGCCCGGCTCGCCATTGTTCGTCGGCGGTGACCGGCCCGAACACGATGTCGAGCATCTCGGCGTACTCCCGCACGGCGGGCGCCGCGCCCGCGAGGTCGTCATGGGCGTTGGCCGGGAGCTCGACGTCCCACTCTCGCCGGTACAACGGAACGTCGGCAGGCGGCTTCATCTTGACGGCATGTGCCAGCCCGAGCGGGAGTTGCACGGCCGAGCCTGGGCCGTAGTCAAAGCTCATGATGTCGTGTGGGTTGACGAAGTTGACAGCCATGAACCACGGTTGGTCGACCACGACGGCGGCGGCGCGCTGTCGCAGCCACCTGACGGCCTGTCCGGCAACGACCGGGTCGACGCGAAGTCCGGCCCATGCGCCTCCGTCGATGTCGCCCCAGTCGTTGAATTCCGAAAACCCGTACGGTTCGAGGGCATCCACCGTCGAGACGGGCCTCGATGCATCGACGTAGGCTTTCGACAGGTGCCACTTCCCTTGGTACGTGCAGCAATACCCCTGGCGGCGCAGCATCGTTCCGAGCGTGCCGAGACCCGGATCGAGAGGACGCACGTACGGCATCGTGTCGTTGTCGTAGATCTCCGTGATCGGGACGTGCCGGCCCGAATACATCACGGACCGCGCCGAGCTGCATTGCGTCGAGGCCGCGTAGTAGCGCTCGAAGGTCATACCCGACGCGGCGATCCGTTCCCTCGCCGGCAAGGCGTAGCCCGCCGGATGCGGGATGCCGAAGCGCTCCTCATCCGTCGTGATCAGCAAGATGTTCAGACCCCTCGCCACCCGCAACCTCCCAACCCGTAGGGATTCGCATCATGCGCGCGCCAGCGTCGTCATGTCAGCAGGGAACCGGGTCAGTCAGCCTGTCGGCCCAGCCGCGCCCGCAGGACCGGCGCCGCGCCAGTGGGTCGAGAGGCGCGGCAGCACGAGCCCGAACAGGTAGGCCAGTCCCACCCCGACCGCGGTCTCGACGACGCGTTCGTTGAGGCGATGCGCGGCGCTGGCCGGATCGGAGTACAGCAAGAGGAGGAACACGAGCAAGGTCGTGAACGCCGGAGTGACGTACCAACGGCTGGCCCGAGTGGCCGCCAGCAGGGCGACGGCGCCGACGATCACGACGGCGTAGGTGATCGTGGGAGGTTCGACGCGAGCGATGGCGACACCGACGAAGGCACCAGTGATGACCGACAGGAGCCGGCCGACGCTGCGCAACTGCTGCATCTCGGCCGACGGGCGCATCACGATGAGGGCGGCCAGGCAGGCCCAGCCCACGTGCTCGAGGTCGAGGCCGAACCCGATGGCCGCGGCGGTCGCCCCGGCCAGGCCGAGGCGCACGCCGTAGGCGAGCGAGGGCGGCAGCGGACGCGGCTGAGGGGATGGTGTCGGGGCCGGGAACTCGGGCCAGAGGAGCGAGAGGAGACACGCGGAGATCGATCCGACCACCATGACGAGCGCCAGGGTGATTCCTGTGCTGATCTCGTCGTAGCTGAAGCCGACGGCCACCATGGGCACGCCGAGATTCAATGCGACGAGCCCCAGAGGGCCGGAGCGTCGAGCGAGCATGACGGCGCCGACGGCGAGGAAGAACAGCGCCACGACGGCGAGCCACGGCACCGCCGCCAGCGCCGAACCGAGCAGGATCGGCACGCCCACGAACACGCCGAGGAACGCCGTCTTGCGACGAGCGCGCCGCGTCGGTGCCAGTCCCGCTATGGCGGCGGGGATCGTTCCGACCGCCAACGCCAGTCCACGCGGGATGTCGTTGAAGACGACGATCGCGGCTGGGAGGGCGTACACCCCTCCGAGCAGGAGCCCGGAGGCATCCCAGCTCAGTCCGGGCCGGGCCGGCGAGGGCGACGGTGGTCGCGTCGTCACGACTTCATCGAGCGAGGTTCTAACACCGATCAGCGGCGGGACGGTCGGCGAGCGGTCGATCCTCTGTCGCTTGCGCCCGATGGACTCGACGACGAGACTGAGCCCACCGCAAGTCCCCGGCAGCAGGTCTTGATCCTGCCCGCTCCCGCCTTGCCTGATCGCTTCGTCAGCGAGGTGGAGATGCAGTCGATGAAATCCAGCGCTGATCGCGCTGCGTGTCTGGACCAGGCCATCGTGCTACAGGAGCAGGCTCGTGGTGCCGTGTCGTACGCGCGAGTGCTCCGGAGACAGGCGCGAGAAGCGGTAGCCGAGTCACAGGTGGTGTCGGCGCAGTGCCGTCTCATCGTGGCCGAAGCCCGTCTCTTGCGGACGATCGCGGACGGCCGGCGGCCATGGCGAGCCAACGGCCACAGGCCACATGTCAGCGATGGGACGCCGCGCCACGGGGCATAGGCATCCGGTCGGTCTCGCCGACACGCCGTGACTTCCTGAGCCGTGACATAGCCGCCGGACCGAGCCCGAAGCGCACACCGTTTCGGTTGGCTCGTGCCGGTGTCCGAACGGCGTCGGCGCGTCCAGCGCTCGGACGGGTGCTCAAGGCGGCCAACGCGTCCCGCTGGGTGATCTGTTTCGGGACGTCAGATTTCTTTACATTTGCCTTGAACTCACGAACAAGTGTTTGATAGACTGAGTTCCTTATGGAGGAGCTGCGGCACATCGTGCGAGCGTTGGACGAGGTCGACACCGACCTCGCCGCGCTGCTCGACGACGAGCTCGATGAGGTCGTCCGGCTGCTGGCCGCGCTCCAGGCTCGGGTCCAGGCCCGCTGGCTTGCGGTCATCGGTGAAGCCGAGAAGCGCGACCTGCACCGGCGTCACGGCGCCCGCGACGCCGGCTCCTGGGTCGCTCGGCTGACGGGTGACCGCACGGGCGCCGCCCGCCGGGACGTCGAGCTGGCCGGCCGGCTGGCCGCCACGCCGGTGGTGGCGTCGGCGCTGTCGGCGGGGGCGGTGTCGAAGGCCAAGGCGGCCGAGTTGGTGCGGGCGGCGGAGTTGCCGGAGGCGGTCCAGCACCGGCTCGTGACGGCGGCCGGCACGCGGTCGGTCGAGCAGGTGGCGGCGGCAGTGCAGCGGGCGCGCCTGGAGGCGGGCGTGCACTCTCCGGCGGTGGCGGCGTCGTTGTCGATCAGCCGCCGACCCGACCACGCGATCGTCGAAGCGGTCCTGGACCCGGTGGACGCCGAGCTCGTCGACGTGGCCGTCCACGCCGCCGTCGAGGTGCTGGACCTGCCGACGGACGTGCCCATCGGCGAGCGCCGAGCCAAGGCGCTGGCCGCCATCGCCCGCTTCTTCCTCGATCATCACCAGGAGGTCGCCGCCACCCGGGTGGGACGGCCCCACGTGCTGGTGGTCGTCGATCTGGAGGTGCTCGAAGGGCGCGCCGGTGTCGGCGTCCTCGGGTCCGGTGCGGTGATCCGAGGCGACGACGCCCGGCGGCTGGCGATGGACGCCAACATCACTCGGGTCGTCACTCGCGGTCGCTCGGAGCCACTCGATGTGGGTTTCACGACGCGCTCGGTGCCACCTGCTCTGGCGAAAGCGGTCATCTTCCGGGACCGCCATTGCCGCTTTGAGCACTGTCAGGCGCCACCCTGGGCGTGCGATGTCCACCATCGACGACCCTGGGCCCGCGGCGGCCCCACCTCCCTCGACAACCT
>DASXAI010000335.1:0-1631 GCA_036406775.1 Acidimicrobiales bacterium | reverse complement strand
ACCGCCGAACCGGTCGCCATCCCGATCGCGATCCCGATCCGCCAATGGGGGCCGTACATCATCTTCGCCAGCGTGCTGATGCTGTACCTGCTCTACCTGGTGGGCGCCGAGCAGGGCGCCACGTCGCTCATCGGGGGCCACATGCTGCACGAGTGGATGCACGACGCCCGGCACCTGCTCGGCTTCCCCTGCCACTGACCACGGTGCCGTCGCACCGAGGCGGCGGTACTCCTGCTCGCCCGTCGACGCGATCACCGCTGTCGTCCACCCGGTCGTGCGGTCGAGAAGCTTGCCGTAGTTGACGCATTGCAGCCCCACCGGTTTCGACTCCTCGGTGCGCTCGCCTCACCACGAGCCAGGCGGGGTGAACGGCCTCGGGTCGGGTTTGTCGTGGTCCGCGACGGGTCCTCACGGCAGTCGCCGACTGGCATCCGGCGCGGCCGGCGGCGACCCTGGAGGGGTGCGGCTGGTGATGGCGATCGGTATCGGGATCGGTGCCGTCGTCGTCACGGCCGCCCCGGCCGCCGCCGATCCGGCCCGGCCCACAAACGTCTCCTCTCACGTCATCGCCATCTCGCCGCCCACGCCGGCGGTGGCGGCGGAGATCGTGGGCGGCAACGCCTTCCTCCGCATCCACGTCCGCCCGGGCACCACGGTGCTCGTGCACGGCTACGAGGACGAGCCGTACCTGCGCATCTCCGCCGACGGGACCGTGGCGGAGAACACGCGGTCGGCGGCGACGTACCTCAACCGCACCATCAGCGGACACGTCGACATCCCGCCGACCGTCGACAAGGACGCCCCGCCGGACTGGCGCACCGTCGGCGGCGGCGGCTCGTACGCATGGCACGACCACCGGGTTCACTGGATGGCGTCGGGGGGCCCGCCCCAGGCCGTCGACTGGAAGGTGGCCCTCGACGTCGACGGCGCGCCGGCGTCGATCGACGGCCGGTACATGGGTGTGACCGCACCCAGCGCCGTGCCGTGGTGGCTGCTGGCCGTTGTTGCCGTCGGCGCCGTCGTGCTGTTGGGCCGCTCGCACCCGCGCGTCGTCGCCGTCGGTGTGCTCGTCGCCGCCGGTCTCGGGCTCCCCGTGGCCTTGGCGGCGGCTCGGTTGCCGGCCAGCGGGATCGGCGACTGGACCGGCGTCGCCCTCCTCGGCGTGGCTGCAGTGGCCGCCGTCGCCGCCATTCTGAGCCGGGCCGGCCCGTGGCTCGCCGGCGCCGGGGTGGCTCTCGTCGTCTGGTCGTTCCGCCGGCTCGACGTGCTCGACCACGCCGTGCTCGTGACCGACCTGCCGGGGTGGCTCGATCGGGCTGCGGTGGCGCTGGCGCTCGGCGTCGGCGTGGGCGCCGTCGTGGTCGGCGTGCGGTTGGTGGCGCGGACGCCGGTTCGTCAGCCGGCGTGACCCGTTGCGAGGCGACGGCCAGCCGCCTCAGCCCGCACATACCCGAGAGGACGCCGACTGCTCACGGACTCCTGGCTCCCGTTGCGGAGTCGACCAGCGTCACCGCCGACGCGGCGGTGGCGATCAGGATGCCAGCTGCCACGCCGATGGGGAGGGCGACGAGCAGCCGTGCGAGGGGTGGAGCGAGTGTTCCTGGGACCTGTGACCGGCCCAGCTCGACGAG
>DASXAI010000334.1:0-1548 GCA_036406775.1 Acidimicrobiales bacterium | reverse complement strand
GCCGCCTTCTCCGAGCTCTCGATGTCGAGCACGCCGGCCAGCACCATCGGCTGGTTCCCGACCACGCCGACGGTGGAGCCGTTGAGCCGGGCGAACCCGCACACGATCGAGCGGGCCCAGTGCGGGAAGTACTCGAAGAACTCGCCGTCGTCGGCGACGGCGGTGATGACCTTCTTCATGTCGTACGGCTGGTTCGAGCTCGGCGGCAGGATGTCGCGCAGCGACTCGCACACCCGCTCCGGGTCGTCCGACGGTTCGACGGCGGGTGGCTCCTCCAGGTTGTTCGACGGCAGGAACGACATCAGGTACCGCACGTCCTCGAGGCACGACTTCTCGTCCGGCGCCACGAAGGTGGCCACGCCCGACTTGGTGGCGTGGCTCATGGCCCCGCCCAGCTCCTCGAGCGTCACTTCCTCGCCGGTCACCGTCTTCACGACATCGGGGCCGGTGATGAACATGTGCGACGTCTCGCGCACCATGAAGATGAAGTCGGTCATGGCCGGGCTGTACACGGCGCCACCAGCGCACGGCCCGAGGATCACGCTGATCTGTGGCACGACACCCGACGACAGCACGTTGCGGTAGAAGATGCCGCCGTACGACGCCAGCGACACGACGCCCTCCTGGATGCGGGCGCCGGCCCCGTCGTTCAGCCCGATCACGGGGGCGCCGACCTTGAGGGCGAGGTCCATCAGCTTGTGGATCTTCTCGGCGAACACCTCGCCGAGGGCGCCGCCGTAGACGGTGAAGTCCTGGCTGAAGAGGAACACCTTGCGGCCGTCGATGGTGCCCCAGCCGGTGATCACGCCGTCGGTGTAGGGCCGTTCCTCCAACCCGGCGGCCTGGGCTCGGTGGCGGGCGAGGAGGTCGAGCTCCTGGAACGACCCGGGATCGAGGAGGTACTCGACCCGCTCGCGGGCGAGCAGTTTGCCCCGCTCGTGCTGACGCTCGACGGCGCGCTCCGAGCCGGCGTGGTACGCCTCCTCCTTGCGCTGGCGGAGTTCGTCGAGCTTTCCCTGCATCGGGTTGTCCGTCACCCGAGGAACGCTAACCGGCCCACGTCACGACGACAGTTCGAACACCACTTGCACCGTGAGCTGGAGGTCCTGGCGGCCGGGCTCGACAGGAAGGGCGGCCGGGACGGTCGTCGCGACGCCGGCGGCGGCCGCCGGCATGGCGTCCCGTGCCATCGGCAGGTACTGGGCCGACTCATTCATCGCGACCACCGACCCGACCGATACGTTGGCCGCCTTGGCCAGCTGCTCGGCATGGGTGCGAGCCTCGGCCACGGCCATCTCCCGCGCCTGGGCGTAGAGCGCGCTGGTGTCGTCGATCGAGAACCACACGCCGCCGAGCGTGATGCCGTCACCCACGGCGGCGGTGGCGGCGTCGATCACCTCACCCGCCTTCGAGATGTCGTGCAGCGTGGCCGTCACGGACGCGCCAGCCGAGTAGCCGTCCCGGGTGCCCCCGCCCGTGTAGTTCGGGTAGACGTTGAGCCCGCTCGTCCGGATGTCGGCCTTGGCGACGCCGGCGCCGGTCAGTGTG
>DASXAI010000333.1:0-4458 GCA_036406775.1 Acidimicrobiales bacterium | reverse complement strand
CTCCGGGGGTGAAGAACAGGTGAACAGTGCGCCGATCTGCTGCCCCTTCACACGGATGTCATGACCCTGACATCGTGGCTCGCTACCGTGCGGGTCGGCGTCGAGCCGGTCGTTGACCACCGTCCCCCCTGGTGGTCAGGGACCGGCTCCGCCGCGTTTGGAGCCATACTTCAGGGCCCCATGGACGCCCTGACCGCCTTCGCCGCCCTCGATCCGGTGATGGCGCGTCTCGTCGCCGTCTACGGCCCGCCCGCGCTCGGGAGCCGGCGCACGGGCTCGTCGCGCTTCGAGCAACTGGCCGAGGCGATCTCGTACCAGCAGCTCGCGGGCAAGGCGGCCGAAGCCATCTGGCGCCGGACGCGCGCCCTGGTCGACGGACCCTTCACGCCGGAGGCGGTACTGGCGCTCGGTCCTGGCCCATTGCGCGGCGCAGGAATGTCCGGTTCCAAGACGGCATCGCTGCTGGACCTGGCGGCCAAGGTCGACGACGGCACCGTGCGCCTCGACCGCATCGGCCGGTTGAGCGACGACGACATCGTGCGCCACCTCATCGCCGTGCGGGGCATCGGACCCTGGACGGCCGAGATGTTCCTGATCTTCACCCTGCACCGGCTCGACGTGTGGCCCATCGGCGACTACGGCGTGCGGGTCGGGTACGCGAAGGCCTACGGATTGCCCGAGGTACCGACGTCGCGCGAGCTGGCGCCGCTCGGCGACCGCTTCCGCCCGTACCGCACATACGCCGCGTGGTACTGCTGGCGCGTCGCCGGCACGGAACAGCCGACGTGACCACACGTCGACTCTCGCTCACCTTCGACAACGGCCCCACGCCCGGTGTCACCGCAGATGTGCTCGACCTGCTGGCGGAGCGACAGGTGGCGGCGACCTTCTTCGTCGTGGGCCAGCGCCTCGATGTTCCAGCCGGTCGGCGCCTTGCCGAACGCGCCGTCGCCGAAGGGCACTGGGTCGGCAATCACGGACTCACGCACACCGTGCCGCTCGGCGAGCTCGACGCCGCCGCGGGGCGACGGGAGATCGACGAGACCCAGCGGCGGCTGGCCGGGCTCGAGCACCCGGATCGGCTGTTCCGACCGTTCGCCACCGGCGGGGCCGTCGACGAGCGCCTGCTCAGCCCGAGTGCGGTCGACCAACTCGTCGAGGGGCGCTACACGTGCGTGCTCTGGAACTCGATCCCGCATGACTGGGACGAACCCGACCGCTGGGTCGACCGGGCCCTCGCCGACGTCGACACCCACGAGCACACGGTGGTGGTCGTCCACGATGTCGACACGGGGGCCATGGGCCACCTGCCGACGTTCCTCGACCGCCTGGCCGCCGCCGGCGTCGAGATCGTCCAGCCCTTCGCCGACGACTGCGTGCCGATCCGGCGGGGCGTGAAGACGGGAGCCTTCCCGACCTTCCCGTCCTTCCCGTTTCACGCCAGTTCAGCGTCGGCAGACGACGTCAGACAAGCGTGAAACGCAAGGGGGAGGCAAGGGGAAGGGTCAGGCGGCGAAGGCGACGGGCACGAGCGACCGCACGCCGAGGGCCGCCAGGGCGTCGACCTCGTCCTCGAAGATGTGCGTGTTGGCTTCGTACAGGCGGTGGGCCCGCTCGCGCAGCTCGCTCAGCTGACGGCCGTCGAGCCGCTCTCCGGTCCTGGCATCGGTCCACATGGTGAGGGCCATGGCGACTACCTCCTCTCTGAACTGAAGATCATCGGCCTCACCTCTAGATACGCCGGAGGGCCTGAGATGGTTCCCGGGGTCGCTCTGACAACTCCCACCGTTCCCGGAGGGTCCTCACAAGTGTGCCGAGGAGGATGCACGGCGTGGATCTGAGCTGCTTGATCATCGACGACGACCGCCGCATCGCCCATCTCCTCGACCTCATCCTCACCATGCGCGGCTACGGCGTCGTGGCGACCCGCAGCCTGGGCGAGGCCCGCACGGCGCTGGTCGAGCACCTCCCCGATCTCGTCCTCGTCGACGCCCACCTGGCTGACGGCGACGGGCTCGAACTCGTCCCCTGGGTGCGCGAGCTGCCGGGCGGAGACCACGTGGCCGTCGTGGTGTGCACGGCCGATCACCGCCTCACCACGCTGCTGCGGGCCTTGCGGTGCGGGGCTGACGACGTGGTGACCAAGCCCTTCGGCGTCGAGGAACTCGAGCTGCGTCTCCAGCTCGCGGTGGCGCGCCGCAACCCGTCGCCCGCCGCCGCCTGACTCCTCCCAGGGGACTCTGTGAGCGGGCGGAGCCATTCCTGAGGTTGAACGAACAGAGTCGGCGCCATGTCCGTCATCACCCTCCCGGAACCGTCCGTCAGCGAGCCCGCGCCGGCGGCGGCGGCGACCGGCCGCAGCCGCCTCGCCACGTTGGTGCGGGGCCGCACGACGGATCCGGCGTGGGTTCGGCCGAGCCTCCTCGCCCTGCTGACCGTGACGGGTGTCCTGTACCTCTGGGGGCTCGGGGCTTCGGGCTGGGCCAACAGCTTCTACTCGGCCGCCGTGCAAGCCGGCTCGTCGAGCTGGAAGGCGTTCTTCTTCGGATCGTCGGACGCCGCCAACTTCATCACGGTCGACAAGCCGCCGGCGTCGCTGTGGGTGATGGACCTGTCGGCTCGAGTCTTCGGCGTCAACGCATGGAGCATCCTCGTCCCGCAGGCGTTGGAAGGGGTGGCTGCCGTCGGCGTGCTCTACGCGGCCGTCCGGCGGTGGTTCTCACCCGCCGCCGGATTGTTCGCGGGCGCCATCCTGGCCCTCACACCGGTGTCGGCGTTGATGTTCCGGTTCAACAACCCGGACGCACTGCTGGTGCTGCTCCTCGTGGCCGCCGCCTACGCCATGGTGCGGGCGCTGGAGGGTGGCCGCACCCGGTGGCTCGTCCTGGCGGGCACGCTGGTCGGCTTCGGGTTCCTCACCAAGATGCTGCAGGCGTTCCTGGTGGTGCCGGCGTTCGCCCTCGTGTACCTCCTGGCTGGTCCGCCCAAGCTGGGCCGGCGCATCGTGCAGCTCGTCGCCATGGGCGGCGCCCTCCTGGCGTCAGCCGGCTGGTGGGTGGCGATCGTGGAGCTCATCCCGGCGTCGGCCCGCCCGTACATCGGGGGCTCGCAGGACAACAGCGTCCTCAACCTGATCTTCGGCTACAACGGCTTCGGCCGGCTCACCGGGAACGAGACGGGGAGCGTGGGCGGCGGCGGCGGCCAGGCTGGGCGGTGGGGCCCGACCGGGTGGACCCGCCTGTTCAACTCCGAGTTCGGCGGTCAGATCTCGTGGCTGCTGCCGGCGGCGCTCGTGCTGCTGGGCGCCGGTCTCGTGATGACGGCCCGAGCCAAGCGGACCGACCGGACCCGTTCGGCTCTCCTCCTGTGGGGCGGTTGGCTGTTCGTCTCCGGCGCCGTGTTCAGCCTCAGTCAGGGGATCATCCACCCCTACTACTCGGTGGCGCTGGCCCCAGCGATCGGCGCCATCATCGGCATCGGCGCCACGCTGCTGTGGCGGCACCGCGACCGCTTCTTCGCCCGGGCCCTGATGGCCGCCACCCTCGTCGTGACGGCGTGCTGGGCCAACGTCTTGCTGCAGCGGACACCGGACTGGAACCCGTGGCTGCGCGGCCTCATCCTCTTCACCGGGTTCACGGCCGCCGCCGCCGTGTTGGCGGCGCCGCGATTGCGGGGCTGGGGTGCTCGTGCCGTCGTCGCCACGGCCCTCGTCGCGGCCCTGGCCGGCCCGACGGCCTACAGCGTCGCCACCGCCGCCACGCCCCACAGCGGCGCCATCCCGTCGGCCGGGCCCACGGCCGCCGGCGGCTTCGGCCCGGGCGGCTTCGGCGGTGGTGGACGCGCCGGCGGGTTCGGCGGGTTCGGACAGTTCCCGCGCTTCGGCGCCAACGGCGGGGGCACGGCAGGCGGCCCGCCGGCCGGCGCCTTCGGTGGCGGGGGTGGGACCGCCGGGGCCCCCGGGGGCCTCGGCGGCCTGCTCAACGGCAGCACGCCGACGAGCGAGCTCACGGCCACGCTCGATCAGGACGCCAGCGACTACACGTGGGTCGCGGCCGCCGTCGGGGCCAACGAGGCGTCTGGTTACCAGCTCGCCACTGACGACCCGGTCATGGCCATCGGCGGCTTCAACGGCACCGACCCCACCCCGACGCTGGCCCAGTTCCAGGCCTACGTCGCCGCCGGCCGCATCCACTTCTTCATCGGCGGCGGGCGCGGCGGCGGCTTCGGGCCCGGAGGCGGCTCGTCGAGCTCGAGCGCCATCGCGTCCTGGGTGGAGAGCAACTTCCGCTCGACGACCGTCGGCGGCGTGACGCTCTACGACCTCACGTCGCCGGCCTGACCCCTCGCCTTCCCGCCGATGTGACGGAAACCGACAACAGTTGTCAAAAAGCGTCACTTCGGCGGAGAGGGGGGCGGGGAGCCCGGGGTGCCGTCGAGCGGCAGTTCGAGGGTGAAGCG
>DASXAI010000332.1:0-5657 GCA_036406775.1 Acidimicrobiales bacterium | reverse complement strand
CGTCCGCACCGATGACCACCTCGTGGTCGGCGGTGTGCCGGCCGCCGGTTCCCTCCAGGTCGAGCTGTCCCGTGTCCGGCGCCAGCCCGACGGCCCGCGCTTCGAAGTGCAGGATCACGCCGGGCTCCTTCGCCGCGGCGTCGAGCAGCAAGGCGTTCAGCCCGTGGCGAGAGATCGAGTTGATCGCCTTGGAGCCGTCGGCGCTGTAGGCCTGGAACGCCAACTGGCCGGCGCGGTCGTGCATCATCCGGCCCCGCATGGCCAGCCCGTGGGCCAACACGACGTCGGCCAACCCGACCCGTTCGAGGGCGTCGATGCCGCGTGCCGACAACGCCAAGTTGATCGACCGGCCACCGCTGCCGACTACGCGAGGGTCAGGCCGCCGCTCGTACAGGGTCACGTCGTGGCCGCGCCGAGCGAGGAACACGGCGAGGAGCGGGCCGGCGAGCCCGGCGCCCGCGATCCCGACGTCAGCCACCGCCGTCGATCCCGAGGAGCTCGACGGCGTTGCCGCCGAGCAGCCGGCGCTCCACGTCGCCCGGGAAGCGGCACGACCGGATCACGTGACCGACGCGCTCCTCCCCGAGTGGGAACGGGTAGTCGGAGCCGAGCAGCACCGAAGACGGACCCATCACGTCGACGAGATACTGCAGGGCTCGCCCGTCGTACACGGCCGAGTCGACGTCGAAGCGGTCGAGGTATGTGCTGGGCGGCGCCGTCGACAGACCGCGGACGACGTCGCGACGGTGCCAGGCGTTGTCCAGCCGGCCGAGGAGGAACGTGAACGACCCGCCGCCGTGGGCGAAGCAGATGCGCAGCTCCCGGGGCAGACGGTCGAAGGCGCCGCCCAGGATCATCCGGTTGAGCGAGAGCTGCGTCTCGGCCGGCATCCCCACGGTCCATGCCAGCATCCAGGCGTCGAGGCGGCAACCGCCGAGCATGTCCCACGGATGCACGAACACCGGGGCGCCGAGCGAGGCGCAGTGGGCCAGGAAGTCGACGAGGGCACTGTCGTCGAGGTCGCGGTCGCCGACGTGGTTGCCGATCTGCACGCCCTTCATGCCCGCCGCCAGGCAGCGTTCGAGCTCGCGGCACGCCAGGTCGGTGTCCTGCAGCGGCACCTGCGCGAGCGGGACGAGCCGGCCGCGGCCCCGGGCGCAGAGTTCCAGGAGCCCGTCGTTGAAGATGCGCGCGCACTCCATGGCGTGAGCTGCGGGACGGCCGTACGCGAACAGGACAGGCGTGGCCGAGACGGCCTGGACGTCGACACCGTCACGGTCCATGTCGGCCAAGCGCACATCGGCGTCCCAGCAGGCCGAGGTGATGGGCCGGAACTCGCTGTCGCCCACCATCACCATCGCCCGGTCGGGACCGTCGCGCCGCAACCAGGGCCAGTCGGGCGTGCCGAAACGCTCGGCCAGGTCGGGCCAGGCCTCCGGGAAGAAGTGGGAGTGCAGGTCGACGACGGTCACAGCCGCTCCTGGCGTGGGAGCGCGTCGGGTGCGAGCGGTGGATCGGGAAGGGCGCCGCGGCCGGGATGGACCCAGCCGCAGGTCGAGCACGTGCGCGCCGCGGCGTCGTCGTAGAACGCTCCGAACGCCTTGGGCAAGTCGTCGACGAGGCTCTGGAGCTGGACCTCGCTGCGATGGAGCAGGGATCGGCACCGGGGGCAGTACCACTCGAAGCCGTCCACCTGCCCGGCGGGCCGTGGTCGTTCGATGACGAGCCCCACCGAGCCCTCCACCGGCCGTTGGGGCGAGTGCCGCACGTGAGCCGGCAGGAGCAGGATCTCGCCTTCTCGAATCGGGATGTCACGGGCCCCGTCGTGTTCCCAGACCCGCAGCACCATGTCTCCCCGCAGTTGGTAGAAGAACTCGTCGCACGGGTCGTCGTGGAAGTCGGTCCGCTGGTTGGGCCCACCGACGACGGTGACGATGAAGTCGCCCTCGTCCCAGATCTGGGCGTTGCCGACCGGCGGCCGGAGCTGCTCCCGGTGCTCCTCGACCCAGCCGGCGAGGTCGATCGGCGCCAGCGTCACGTCGCCGCCCCTCCGCCGGCGTGGGCCGTGCCCTTGATCTCGATGGCGAGATGGGGATGCGGCAACTGGTGCACCGCGACCGTCGTGCGAGCCGGACCGGTCTCCGCCGTGAAGTACTCGGCGTACACCTCGTTGTAGCCGTCGAAGTCGTCCATCGTGACGAGGAACGAGGTCACGTCCACGAGATCCGCGAGCGAGAGACCCAACGTGGCGAGGAGGGTGGCGATGTTGTCGAGCACGGCCTTGGTCTGCACCCGGATGTCACGGATGACCGTGCCGTCGGCCGTCACCTCGGCGCCCTCGATGACGCCGTCGGGCCGGCGGGCGCTCGTACCGGAGACGAAGACGAACTCCCCGACCACCTTCAGGTGGGGGTAGGCGCCCCGAGGTGTCGGGCGGCCGGGGACCAGGACGGATCTCGGGTGCGACATGCGTGCTCCCAGCTCGGCTAGCGATCCCATGATGCCGCATCCGGCCCCCGTTGCACCGTTGGGTGCCGGTCGTGATCTTCGGCACACCCGGTACGGGCCGGGCGTGACCGCGCTCTGTCTCGCCGGAGGGAACGATGACCTACAACGAGTCGTGTCGTCAGCCCGCGATCAGCCGCCGCGAGCGGGCGATCCTGTGCGCGTTGATTCACGCCGCCTGCGCCCTGGCGTGGGGCTTCGACCATCGACCGGGCGCCGGCCCGATCTTGTCCCGTCGCCCCGTCTCGCTCGACCCGGGTTACCGCGACGCCTGATGTACCGCGGCGGTACCTGCGCCGTCGCGGATCGCGTCAGTCGGTCCACCAGCCGGCCAGGTCGACGACCTCGTGGGCGCGAGCCAGGGCGGTCAGGCACGCCGGTTGGGCCACGACGGCGGCATTGGCTGTGGCCGAGGACCAGGCCGTGTAGTTGAGATTCGATGCGAGCGGGCGATCGTTGGCGCACGGGTACAGGGTCGTGAATCCGGCCCCATCGGGCGCCACGCTGGTGAGCGTGACCGAAAGGGCGGCGGCGCCAGGTACGGCCGGCAGGTCGAGGACC
This sequence comes from Acidimicrobiales bacterium, assembly GCA_036406775.1. GTDB lineage: Bacteria > Actinomycetota > Acidimicrobiia > Acidimicrobiales > Ilumatobacteraceae > DASXAI01. The sequence continues at coordinate 2,591 of DASXAI010000332.1, read as the reverse complement.
TGGAACGGTGCGGGCCGGCCGGACCAGCCGCCGATGCCGGCTCGGGTGTCGAGGAGCCGGGTCGGCGTAGCCGCTTGATAGCGGAGCCCGTTGGCGCCGTACGTGCCCAGCAGGTCGACGACCAGGTCGGTTCGCGACGAGGCGACGATGCAAACGGTCCCGTCGGCGGCGGCCGGCACCACGGCCAGGTTGGCGACCGTCTCACCCGGGCCGTAGTTGACGTTCGACGCGCGCGGCGCCGGATCTCCGCATCGGAAGGCCGTGAGGTACCCGGCGGTGTCGGCATTGGTGGCGGTGAGGTTGACCACGGCGGCGGACGCCGCGCTCGGGAGCGCCACCACAGCGACGCGCCCCGCCGCCAGCGTTCCCGTCGTCCGGGTGTCGAGCAGGCGGGTGGGGAGCATCGGCGTGAGGCGGGCTCCGTCGGCCGCGGGCGTGAAGGCGCCCGACACGTCCACGATCACGTCGGTGTCGACGAGGCTCCGCACGCAGAACCGGCTGCGGTCGTCGAGCGCGACCGTCGCCGCCGCGCCGCGGGGCCGGCCGGCGCGGTAGTTCAGGCTCGAGGTCGCCGGCGGCGGCTGGCCGCACGGATAGGCGGACAGGTAGCCGTCGGCGCTAGGCCCGTCGACCGTGAGGTTCACCGTGGCCGCCGTGGCGCCCGCCGGCACGATGCCGCTGAGATCGACCAGGAGTTCCTGCGCGCGCCCGAGCCGGCCGCCGGCCCGCCGGGTGTCGACGACGCGCGCGGTGGCGACGGGCACGAAGGTGGCGGGCGCGCCCATCGCGACCAGCGCCGGCGCCGTGGACGCCACACGGTTAGCGGCGCGCCACGGCAAGGTCGCCTGAGTCAGGACCTGACTCCGAGCCCGGTAGCCCGTGGGCGACAGGTGCACCCCGTCCCCGCCCCACCACGACGGATGCTGGTCGGCCTCCGCCTGCCACTCGACGACATGGAGTTGGGGCCGCCGGGCCGCCACGTTGCGCAACGCCTGGTTCCAGTTGGCCTCCCATACGGCGTTGTAGTGCTGGATGGTGGCCATCACGACGTCGCGGTCGGAGCCCATCTCGTCGAGCATCATGTCGATCTCGGCCTCCGACGCCGCCACCGACGAGCCGACGAAGCCGACGTCGTCGGCGCCGACGCCGATGATCCACACCGCCGGGTCGAAACCTTGCGCCCGCCACTGGCGCAGCACGGTGGAGGCGCCGAGCGGGTTGTCGGCGGGAACGCGCGTCCCGGTTCCGGCCCAGTAGTGGATCGGCCCCCAACCGACGGCGGCCAGGTCGCCCGCGATCCACGGGTCCACCCCCATCAGGACGGAGTCACCGATCAGACCGATCGCCCCCGCCGGGCGCGCCGTGCTGTCGAACACCTCCGCCACGCAGGCGCCGTAGCACCGCACCACGGCTGCCGCTGTCGATGTGCCAACGATCGATGCGGTAACCACGGACGCGCCCACCAACGCCGCCATCACCGATCCCACTGCGAGCAAGCGTCGTCCTGACACGTTGGCGATGATGTGCCGGCAGTGCTTCGTCAGCGCCGCTGCCAGCGCGGCGGTCGTTTCTCGGCGAAGGCGCGGGGCCCTTCGCGGGAGTCCTCGCTGGCGGCCAGACGCTCCTGGATGGGTTGGGCCAGCGCCCACGAGTACTCGATCGGCAGGTTGCGGCCCACCGTGACGATGTGCTTGATGGCCTCCACCGCCAGGGGTGCGCAGGCGACGACATCGTCGGCCAACGCGTGGGCGCGCGCCATCATCTCGCTGCGGTCGGCGGTGAGCTCCTGCACGAGACCGATCTGATAGGCGCGCTCGGCGTCGATGCGCCCGCCCGTGAGCTGGAGCCGCAGCGCCTCGCCCAAGGGGATCATGCGGTTCAGGTGGTGCAAGCCCGAGCCGGCGATGAGGCCGCGCCTCGGCTCCGGCAGACCGAAGCTCGACTGGCAAGTAGCCACGCGGATGTCGCAGGCGAGGGCGAGCTCGAGGCCGGCCGCGACACAGTGCCCGTCGATGGCGGCGATCACCGGCTTGGGGCAGGAGCGGATGTCACGCCGGCTCCCGGCCGTCGGTACCGGAAAGGCGCCGCCCCCCTCGTGGTCGCCCGTCGCCGCTCGCGCCGCCATCTCCTTGAGGTCGGCCCCGGCGGAGAAGGCACGACCGCCGGCGCCCACGATGATCGCCACTCGCAGGTCGTCATCGGCTGTGAAAGCGGCGATGGCGGCATCGAGCTCGGCTTCGAGCTGGCGGTTGATGGCGTTGAGCACCTCCGGTCGGTTGAGCGTGATGACACACCGCTGTTCACCGACCTCGTAGAGAACCGCAGGCTCGCCGGGCACGCCGGCACCGTAGCCAAGGAGCCGGTCGGCGAAGGGGCCCGCCCAGCACGACGCCCGACGCATCTCCTAACCTTTCGCGGTGAGACGTCGGCTGGTGGTGGTCGTCGCCCTCGTCGGCCTCTGGGCCGGTGTGGTGGCGTTCGTGGCCACGAACCGGCCACCGCTCACCGAGCTGGGCGCCGACGCGTGGTCGGCGGTGTCCGACCCGTGGGAAGCCAGTCAGCCGGACGTCGTCACGGTGCCGTCGCCGAAG
>DASXAI010000331.1:0-10802 GCA_036406775.1 Acidimicrobiales bacterium | reverse complement strand
CCAAGCTCCGAAGGGGATGCGCGATGTGCTCGCGCCGGAGTCGGCTCGCTGGCAGGCTCTCGTGGCCACCTTCGCCGAGCACGCGCGCCGGGCCGGGTACGGGCTCGTCCTCACGCCGCTGATCGAGCACGTCGAGGTGTTCCAGCGCGTCGGCGACTCCACTGACATCGTCCGCAAGGAGATGTACGACTTCGACGACAAGGGCGGCCGCCGCGTCGCCGTCCGCCCCGAGATCACCGCCGGTCTCATCCGGGCCTACGTCGAGCACCGCCCGGCCCTGCCGTGGAAGGCGTGGACGGTCGGCCCCAACTTCCGGTACGAACAGCCGCAGGCGGCGCGCTACCGCCAACACCACCAGCTCGACGCCGAGATCGTCGGCACCGCTGATCCGGATGCCGATGTCGAGATCATCGCCCTGCTCGACGGGTTCCACCGCGCCCTGGGGCTCCAGCGCCGCACGCTCGTGCTCAACTCGCTGGGCGACAGCGAGAGCCGGCCCGCGTATGCCGAGGCCCTGCGGTCGTATCTCGAAGCCCACGCGGGCGACCTGAGCGCCCAGAGCCGCGAGACGCTCGCCCTCAATCCGTTGCGCGTCCTCGACTCCAAACGGCCGCAGGACGCCGAGATCATCGCGGCGGCGCCGGTCACCATCGACTACCTGAGCCCCGCCGCGACCGCCCACTTCGAGCACGTACAGGCCGGGCTGCGCGACCTCGGCATCGCCTACGAGATCTCGCCCCGGCTGGTGCGCGGCCTCGACTACTACACCCACACCGTCTTCGAGTTCGCCGGCCATTTGCTGGGCGGCGCCCAGAACGCGCTCGGCGGGGGCGGCCGCTACGACGGTCTCGTCGAGCAGCTCGGAGGACCGCCCACACCCGCCGTCGGGTTCGGCGCCGGGATCGAGCGCATCCTGTTGGCGTGCGACGCCGAGGGCGTGCTGCCCGGTGGCCACGAGCGGGTCGACGCCTTCGTCGTCGTCACGACGGAGGGCACCGACGCCCTCGTGCTCACCGCCGAGCTGCGCACCGCCGGCGTCAGTGCCGACCGCGCCTTCGGCGGCCGTAGCATGAAAGCGCAGATGAAGGCGGCCGACCGGTCGGGGGCGCACGTCGCGGTGATCGTCGGCGCCGACGAGGCGGCGGCAGGTGAGGTGACGGTGCGGCCATTGCGCGGCGGCGACCAGCAGCGCGTCCCTCGATCCGACCTCGTCAAGCACGTGAAGGAACTCATCTCATGACGGCCGAGACGGCACTGCGCACCGACTACTGCGGCCATCTGCGCGCCGTCGACGCCGGCCGCCAGGTCGCCCTGTGCGGATGGGTCGCACGCCGGCGTGAACACGGCGAGCACCTCGCCTTCGTCGACCTGCGCGACCACACAGGCATCGTGCAGTGCGTCGTCCCCGGCGCCCACGACCTCCGCAACGAGTACGTCGTGCGCGTCACCGGGACGGTCCGGCTCCGCCCCGAGGGCACGGTGAACCCGAACCTGCCCACGGGCGAGGTCGAGGTCGGTGACTGCACGGTCGAAGTCCTCAGCACGGCCGAGCCGCCGCCGTTCCCCGTCGACGCCCGCGCCGACGACGTCGACGAGGCGGTGCGGCTGCGCTACCGGTACCTCGACATCCGGCGCGAGCGGATGCAGCGCAACTTGCGCATCCGGGCCGCGATCAACGCCGCCATCCGGGGGGCGATGGAGCGCCAGGGCTTCGTCGAGGTCGAGACGCCGATGCTCATGCCGTCGACGCCCGAAGGCGCCCGCGAGTTCCTCGTGCCGTCCCGGCAGTCGCCCGGCTCGTTCTACGCCCTGCCGCAGAGCCCGCAGCTCTTCAAGCAGCTGCTGATGGTGGGCGGCATCGACCGCTACTACCAGATCGCCCGCTGCCTGCGCGACGAGGACTTGCGGGCCGACCGCCAGTACGAGTTCATGCAGCTCGACGCCGAGATGAGCTTCGTCGACCAGGACGACGTCCTCACCGCCATCAGCGAGGCTGTCCTCGACGCCGCCGAAGCAGTCACCGGAGAGCGGCCCGGGCCGATCGAGCGCATCACGTGGCACGAGGCCCTCGACCGGTACGGGGTCGACAAGCCCGACCTCCGGTTCGGGATGGAGCTCGTCGAGCTGACGCCGTTGTTCGCCGCCAGTGGCTTCAAGGCCTTCGCCGGCGCGCCCTCGGTGAAGGGCATCCGCGTGCCCGGTGCAGCGGGCGACTTCGGGCGCAACAAGCTCGACGCCCTCACCGACCGGGCCAAGAGCCTCGGCGCCCGCGGCCTCGTGTGGCTGAAGGTGGGCGACGGCGGGGCCCTCGACTCGCCCGTCGTCAAGTTCCTGTCCGACGACGAGCGGACGGCGGTGGTCGCGGCCACGGGCGCCGAGCCCGGCGACCTGCTGCTCCTCGTGGCCGACGAATGGGCCACCGTGTGCGAGGTCCTCGGCCAGCTCCGCAACGACCTCGGCCGCCCGCCCGTGCACGAAGGTCCGTACCGCTACGTCTGGGTCGTCGACTTCCCGATGTTCGTCGGTGTCGACGCCGAGACCGGACGGCCGAAGCCGGCGCACCATCCCTTCACCCGTCCGCATCCCGACGACGTCGGCTTCCTCGAGACCGAGCCCATGAAGGTGCGGTCGCGTGCCTACGACCTCGTGCTCAACGGCTGGGAGCTCGGATCGGGCTCGATCCGGATCCACGAGCCCGAGCTCCAACAGCGCGTGTTCGACCTCCTCGGGATCGGTGCCGAGGAGGCCAACCGGCGCTTCGGCTTCTTCCTCACGCCGTTCAAGTACGGCGCGCCGCCCCACGGCGGGTTCGCCTTCGGTATCGATCGGCTCACCGCCATCCTGGCCGGGGAGGAGAACATCCGCGAGGTCATCGCCTTCCCCAAGACGCAGTCGGGCACGGATCCGATGACGAACTCGCCCACCCCCGTGGACGAGCGGCACCTACGAGAGCTCGGCCTGCGCGTGCTCCCGCCCAAGTCGTAAGTCGAACGCATCGGCGACAAGCTCGTAGGAGCGGACGCGTTCCTGGTGGCTGTGCACCATCGTCGTCAGCATGAGCTCGTCCGCCCCAGTGCGCTCGACCAGTTCCAGCAGTTGCCGGCGGACCTGATGCGGCTCACCCACGACGTGGGTGGCGGTCCACGAGCGGGCGATTTCCTCCTCCCAGGGCGAGTACTGGTACGCCGCCGCCTCCTCGGGTGACGGGTACCGCCCGGGCCGGCCGCTGCGCAGGCGCACGATGGCCAGTTGGCTCGAGCCGGCCAGGAAGCGGGCGTGCGGCTCGGTCCCGGCGCACACGACGCCCACACCCAGCATGAGGTAGGGCCGGTCGAGGGTGTCGGACGGCCGGAACGTCTCGCGGTAGGCAGCGACGGCGGCGTCGGTGCCGTGAGCGGCGAAGTGATGAGCGAAGGCGAACGGCAGGCCGAGCACGCCCGCGACCTGCGCGCTGTAGGAACTGGAGCCGAGCAACCAGAGCGCCGGTTGATAGCCGAGCCCGGGGGTGGCGGTGATGGCCCGGTACGGATGGCCCTCGGGGAAGGCCCCGGTGAAGTAGCCGAGCAGTTCGATCAACTGCGACGGGAACTCGTCCTCGGTGAACGACAGGTCGGTGCGGCGCAGGGCGCGGGCCGTCAACTGGTCCGTGCCGGGCGCCCGGCCGATCCCGAGGTCGACGCGGCCGGGATGGAGCGCTTCGAGCGTCCCGAACTGCTCGGCGATCGTGAGGGCGGCGTGGTTCGGCAGCATGACGCCGCCCGAGCCGACGCGGATGTGCTCCGTGGCGGAGGCCAGGTGGGCCAGCAGCACGGCGGGGGAGGAGCTGGCGATGCCCGGCATGTTGTGGTGCTCGGCGACCCAGTGGCGGTGATACCCGAGCGCTTCGGCCCGCTGGACGAGGTCGATCGAGTTCCGCAGGGCCTCGGCCGGCGAGGAGCCCTCGCTCACGGGCGCCAGATCGAGCACGGACAGGACGGGAGCCATCGCCGTGCAGGCTACGGATCTTCGTCGCCGTCGTCCGCTTCGCTTCCGCCGGCTCCTGGTCGCTCCGCTCCACAATCGGTTCTTCAGCGGCCCGGCGGCGGACGGCAGAGCCGCACGCCGCCGATGTGACGGATCTTCGTCGCCGTCGTCCGCTTCGCTTCCGCCGGCTCCTGGTCGCTTCGCTCCACAATCGGTTCTTCAGCGGCCCGGCGGCGGACGGCACAGCCGGGGTGGGAGCGCAGCGGAGGCTGGCGACGAAGAACGGTGCCACGATGAAGGGTTATGGACTGGCTGGTTGTCGGGGCTGGTTCGGCGGGGGCCGTCGTGGCGGCCCGCCTGTCGGAGGACCCGCAGACGTCGGTACTGCTGCTCGAAGCGGGGCCCGACCACACCTCGGCGCAGACGCCGCCGGGGATCTCGGGCCCCAACTTCTTCGGCGCCATCACGACGCCGGGCCGGGTGTGGCCGGAGCTGCAGGTGGTGCGCCGGCCCGGTCAGGAGCCGGCGTTCTACGCCCGGGGGCTCGGCGCGGGGGGCTCGTCGGCGATCAACGCCATGATGGCGATCCGAGGCGTGCCCGAGGACTACGACCGGTGGGCCAGCGAGTACGGCTGCGCCGGTTGGTCGTGGGCTGACCTCCAGCCGGCCTTCCTCACGCTCGAGGACGACGTCGACTACGGCGGCGACGAGTGGCACGGGAAGGGCGGCCCGATCCCGCTGTCGCGGCTCGACCCGTCCGCCCGGACCGGCTTCGACCGGGCCCTGCGCGCCGCCGCCCGCGACCTCGGGTATGCGGAGTGCGACGACTACCACGGGCCCGGCGCCACCGGCATGAGCCGGGTGGCGCTGACGCGGCGCGACGGCCGCCGCGTCTCGACGAACGACGCCTACCTCGAGCCCGCGCGCGGGCGCGCCAACCTCGAGGTGCGGGGCGACGCGCTGGTCGACCGGGTGGCGATCCACGACGGCCGCGCGGTGGGCGTCGTGACGGTCGACGGCGACGAGATCGAGGCCGCCAACGTCGTCGTCTGCGCCGGCGCCATCCACTCGCCCGCGATCCTGCTGCGGTCGGGAATCGGCCCCGAGTCGGGCCGGCCGGTGGGCGCCAACCTCGTCGACCACGCCTTGGCGCCCGGTCTCGAGGTTGGCCTGCGACCGGAAGCCCGCCTGGCGTCGCCCGACGCGCCCCTCGTCGACTCGCTGCTGCGGTTCACGTCGGGCGTGCCCGGAACCGGGGACAACGACCTCCAGATCTGCTGGTTCCGCGCCACCCACACCACGGACGAGTCGCTGGCGACGGCCCGGCTGCTGGGCGGCGTGGTCCAGGTGTTCTCACGCGGCTCGGTTCGCCTCCGTTCGCCCGATCCGCGCGACGACCCGATCGTGGAGCTCAACCTCCTCACCGATGAGCGTGATGCGGTGCGGGCCCGGCTGGTGGTCGAGCGCATGATCGAGCTCGTGCGTCATCCGGCCGTCGCCGCCGTGACGACCGATGTCGTGGCGCTCGACCGCCCGCTCGACGCCCTCGACTCGCCGGCCGCCATCGACGCTTGGCTCGACGCCCACGTCCAGGACTATGTCCACGTCGTCGGCTCGTGCCGCATGGGTCAGGCCGACGACCCCAACGCCGTGGTCGACACCGAGTGCCGAGTCATCGGGATCGACCGTCTGCGCGTGTGCGACGCTTCCGTGATGCCTGAACTGCCGCGGGCCAACACCCACCTGACGACCGTGGCCATCGCCGAGCGGGCCACCGCCTTCATGCGCCAGGGCTAGCTCGGCCCGAAGGCCCGGTGCAGGGGGTGGTACGTCCGCACCGGGATGAGGCCCGGCGGCAGGTTCGGTTTCACGGCGGTGTCGAACCACGCTTCGGCGTCCTGCTCCGACTCCCAGACCTCCACGATGCGCGAGCCGCCGTCGGGGCTCGGGCCGCCCGCGTGGAACAGGAAGCCCGGCGCCAACTCCAGGGTCGGCTTCAACTGCTCCAGCATGCTGATGTAAGCCGGCTCGGAGAGATCGGGCACTTCGGCGATCAGCAGGACGGGCATCGGGCGACGTTAACAACCGCGGGGGCTGGCACCATACGGCGGCGTGGGTAGCGCACCCCCCGAGCGCCGGCTCGGCGGCGCCTTCTGGCGGTTGTGGACGGCGAGCACGATCTCCAACCTCGGTGACGGCATCGACCTCGCCGCGCTGCCGCTCCTCGCCGCCGCCCTGACCCGTGATCCGGTCCTCGTCGCCGGTCTGGCCACGGCGGCGCGTCTCCCGTGGCTGCTGTTCGCGCTCACCGCCGGCGCCCTCGTGGACCGGACCGACCGGCGCCGGCTCATGGTGGCGGTCAACGTGGTGCGGGGCGGGCTCGTGGCCGTCATCGCCGTCAGCGCTGCGACCGGCACGACGAGCATCTGGCTCCTCTATGTCGTGTCGTTCCTCCTCGGCGTCAACGAGACCCTGTTCGACAACGCGGCCCAGTCGTTGCTGCCGGCGATCGTGGCGCCGGCGTTGCTCGAGACCGCGAACGGACGCCAGCAGGCGGCCGAGATGGTGGCCAACACGTTCGCCGGCCCGCCCCTCGGCAGCATCCTGTTCTCCCTGACCGTGTCGGCGCCGTTCTGGGCCGACAGTGCCTCGTTCATCATCGCCGCCGCCCTCATCGCCACCATCGCCGGGTCGTTCAAGCCGATCCGGGCCGGCGACCAACCTCGGCGCAAGCTCCGAACCGACGTGGCCGAGGGCATCCGCTGGCTCCACGGCCAGCGCCTCCTGCGCACCCTCGCCATCCTGCTGGGCGTGGCCAACCTGGCCCAGAGCCTGTGGTTGGCCACCTTCGTCCTCTTCGCCCAGGACGACCTGGGCCTCAGCGACCGTGGCTATGGGTTCCTGCTCGCGGCCATGGCCGTCGGAGGCGTCGTCGGCGGCGTCCTGAGTGGACGCATCACCCGCGTCCTCGGCCCGGCGCCGGCCCTGCTCGGCTGCCTCGTCGTCGATGGGGTGGTCACCATCGCCATGGGCCTGTGCTCGTCGGCGTGGGCCGTGGCCGCGCTCTCGGTCCTGTCGGGCGTGTTCATCGTGACGTGGAACGTGATCACAGTGTCGCTGCGCCAGCGCATCATCCCTGACCACCTGTTCGGCCGGGTGAACAGCGTGTACCGCTTCATCGGCTGGGGCGCGATCCCGATCGGCGCCATCCTCGGCGGGATCCTGGCCGACGCCTTCGGGCTGCGCTCGACGTTCTTCGTGGGTGGCGCCGTCGTCCTCGTGGCGCTGATCCCGGCCTGGTCGCGAATCACACCGGCCGAGATCGCGGCGGCCGAGGCCCGCTGAGGGCGGGCGGCGGGGCGATACCGTCGCAGCGATGGCCGACGACCTCTTCGCCGCGGCCGTGCGCGAGCGGCTCGCCCGCCAGGCGCCACTGGCGGCCCGTCTGCGGCCGCGGTCGCTCGACGAAGTCGTGGGCCAGGATCGGCTGCTGGCGCCGGGCCGGCCGCTGCGGGCCCTCATCGAGGAGGACCGGCTCTCGTCGGTGCTCCTGTGGGGACCGCCGGGCACGGGCAAGACGACGCTGGCCCGCCTCATCGCCGACACGACGGCCAAGGCGTTCGAGCCGCTGTCGGCCGTCAGCGCGTCGGTCAAGGACGTGCGGGAGGTGCTGGAACGGGCTCGGTCCCGTCTGGGCGAGAACGGCCGGGGGACCATCCTCTTCCTCGACGAGATCCACCGCTTCAACAAGGCGCAGCAGGATGCGCTGCTGCCGGCGGTCGAGGAGGGGCTGCTCGTGCTGATCGGTGCCACCACGGAGAATCCGTTCTTCGAGGTGAATCCGCCGCTGCGCTCCCGCTCCACCCTCTTCCGGCTCGAACCGCTGGACGAAGGCGCGCTGCGCACGCTCGCGCAGCGCGGCTCGCAGGCCGAAGGCATCACCGCCGACGACGATGCCGTCGCCCACCTCGTCGACCGGGCCGAGGGCGACGGGCGCCAACTGCTCACCGCCCTCGAGGTGGCAGCGGCGCTGGCCAAGGCCCGTGACGCCGACCACATCAGCCTGGCCGACGCCGAGGCGGCGCTCGGCACCCGCGTGCTGCGTTACGGCGAGGACGACCACTACGACGTCATCTCGGCCTTCATCAAGAGCCTGCGCGGCTCCGACGTCGACGCGTCGCTCCATTATCTGGCGCGCATGTTGGAGGCGGGCGAGGACGCCCGGTTCATCGCCCGCCGCCTCGTCATCCTGGCCTCCGAGGACGTCGGCATGGCCGATCCGATGGCGCTCGTGGTGGCCGACGCCGCCGCCCGCGCCGTCGAGTTCGTCGGCCTGCCCGAGGCCCAGCTCAACCTGGCCCAGGCCGTCGTCCACCTCGCCACCGCGCCCAAGAGCAATCGGGCCGCGCTGGGCGTGTGGCAGGCGCGGGAGGACGTGCGCAACGGCGTCGGCGGCGAGGTACCCAAGCACCTCCGCGACGCCCACTATCGGGGGGCCCGGGCGCTCGGCCACGGCAAGGGGTACGAGTACCCTCATGACGACCCACGGGGGTGGTTGGCCCAGCAATACGCGCCCGACGACGTCGTGGGCCGGCACTACTACGAACCCTCGGAGCACGGCTTCGAACAGGAGGTGCGCCGCCGGATGGACAGCGTGAAGGAGGTCGACGGGTGACCGCCGGGGAGCTGGCCATCGTGCTGGCGACCGTTCTGTGCGCCTTGGGGTTCGCCGCCCTCGTCGTCGTGCTGTGGCGGGTGCTGCAGGCGATGCACGAACTCCGGGCCGAGCTGGTCCGGTGGCAGCACGACACCGAGCCCTTGCTGAAGGAGCTCCAGACCTCGGTCGACGACGCCCGCGACGACTTGGAGCGATTCGACCGGCTGCTCGGGTCGGCCGAGTCGATCTCGTCCCGGGTGAATGGAGCCACCCGGGTCACGCGCCTCGCGCTCTCGGCCCCCGTGATCAAGACGGTGGCGCTGGCGTCGGGCACGTCGCGCGCCGCGTCCCGGCTGCGACGGAAGTCGCGATGATGCGGCGGGTGATGTGGTTCACGGCCGGCGCCGTCGCCGGGGTGAGCGGGTCCGTGTACGTCCGGCGCAAGGCGAAGGAGGCCGCCGACCGCTACCGACCGGTGAGCATGGCCAAGGGCGCGGTCGAGCGCGTCGCTGACGCCGTGCGCGAGGGGCGAGCGGCGATGGTGGCCCGCGAAGCCGAGCTGCGCGCCGCCCAGGACGCCGACCCGCTCCTCGCCGCCCCCCGACAAGTTGAACCGCATACCGCCCGCGCGGGCGATCTCCGGTTCGACTTCCCGGCCGAACGGGCGCGGAGCGGACCCCGGCGCCGTAGCCGGCGCTAACCCACGGAGGCCCGCCAACCGGCGCCGATAGGCTGACGAGACCATGCCGACGCCACCCCGCACCGCCAACGAGCTGCGCCGCTCCTTCACGGGGTTCTTCGCCGAGCGCGGCCACACCATCGTGCCGTCGGCCAGCCTCATCCCGCACGACCCCACCGTGTTGTTCACGGTGGCCGGCATGGTGCCGTTCAAGCCGTACTTCTTGGGCGACGAGGTGCCGCCGTTCCGGCGGGCCACCGACGTCCAGAAGTGCGCCCGGGCCGGCGGCAAGCACAACGACCTCGAGGACGTGGGCCGTACCAGCCGCCACCTCGTGTTCTTCGAGATGCTCGGCAACTGGAGCTTCGGCGACTACTTCAAGGCCGAGGCGATCCCGTGGGCGTGGGAGTACACCACCGAGCACCTCGGCTTCGACGGCGACCGCATCTGGATCACCGTGCACACCTCCGACGACGAGGCCGAGCAGATCTGGCACGAGGCCGTCGGCATTCCCATGAAGCGGATCCAGCGCCTCGGCGACAAGGACAACTTCTGGCAGATGGGCGAGACGGGCCCGTGCGGCCCGTGCTCCGAGCTCCACTTCGACCGCGGCCCCGACTACGGGCCCGATGGTGGGCCGCTGCACGACCCCCACGGCGAGCGGTACATGGAGTTCTGGAACCTGGTGTTCATCCAGTTCGACCAGCTCGCCGACGGCACACGCACGCCGCTGCCCAAGGCGTCCATCGACACCGGCGCCGGCCTCGAGCGGATGCTGTGCCTCCTCCAGGGCGTCGAGGGGGTGTGGGAGACCGACGTACTGGCGCCGCTCGTCGACCAGGCTCAGTCGCTCACCGGTGCCCGCTACCTCGTCGGCAACTACGACGACCGGGCCAGCTTCAGCCTGCGCGTTCTGGCCGAGCACGCCCGCTCGGGCGCCATGCTCGTCAACGACGGTGTGTTCCCGTCGAACGAGGGCCGTGGTTACGTGCTGCGCCGCATCCTGCGCCGGGCCGTGCGCCACGCCTACCTGCTCGGTGCCGAGAAGCTGATGCTGCCGCCGCTGGTGGAGACGGCCATCGACATCATGGGCGACGCCTACCCGGACCTGCGCACCAACCAGGACTTCATCGTCGGCGTCATCACCAAGGAGGAGGAGCGCTTCCGTCACACGCTGCGCAACGGGCTGAGCATCCTCACCGACGAACTCGCCACCACCGGGGCCGGCAACACGCTGCCGGGATCGACCGCGTTCCGCCTCCACGACACGTTCGGGTTCCCGCTCGAACTCACGCAGGAGATCGCCGACGAGCGCGGCGTCACCGTCGACGTCACCGGCTTCAACACCGAGATGGCCGAGCAGCGCCGCCGGGCCAAGGAGGCCCGCAAGGCCGAGGGCGTCGACGACGAGCGCATCGACACCTACCGGGAGCTCGTCGAGCAGTTCGGCACCACCGAGTTCACGGGCTACAGCGAGGCCACCACCACCGGCACGCGCGTGCT
>DASXAI010000330.1:0-3187 GCA_036406775.1 Acidimicrobiales bacterium | reverse complement strand
CGGCCAGAGGTCGAGGATCTGTTGCTGGAAGAGGTCCCTGACGTGTCGTACGCCGACATCGGCGGGCTCGACACCCAGATCGAGGAGATCGCCGACGCCGTCGAGCTGCCGTTCCTGCACCAGGAGCTGTTCGCCGAGCACCGGCTGCCGGCGCCGAAGGGCATCCTGCTCTACGGGCCGCCCGGGTGCGGCAAGACGCTCATCGCCAAAGCGGTGGCCAACAGCCTCGCCCGCAAGGTGGCCGACAAGATCGGCGAGGGCAAGGGCCGCAGCTACTTCATCAACATCAAGGGTCCCGAGCTCCTCAACAAGTACGTCGGCGAGACCGAGCGCCAGATCCGCCTCGTGTTCCAGCGGGCCCGGGAGAAGAGCGAGGAGGGCTGGCCCGTCATCGTGTTCTTCGACGAGATGGACTCGATGTTCCGCACCCGCGGGTCGGGCATCAGCTCCGACATGGAGTCTACGATCGTGCCGCAGCTGCTGGCCGAGATCGATGGCGTCGAAGGCCTCCGCAACGTGATCGTGATCGGCGCCACCAACCGCGAGGACCTGATCGACCCGGCCATCCTGCGCCCGGGCCGGTTGGACGTGAAGATCAAGATCGAGCGGCCCAACCGCGACGCCGCCCGCCAGATCTTCGCCCGCTACCTCACCACCGAGATCCCCCTCGACGACGACGAGGTGAAGCGGCTCGGCAACGGCGACGCCAACGCCGCCGTGGGCTCCATGATCGACGCCACCGCCGACGAGATGTACCGGGAGGACGAAGCCAACCGCTTCCTCGAGGTCACGTATCAGAACGGTGACAAGGAGATCCTCTTCTACAAGGATTTCGCATCAGGCGCCATGATCGAGAACATCGTGCGCCGGGCCAAGAAGCTCGCCATCAAGCGCCACATCGCGGGCGGACCCAAGGGCGTGCGGACCCAGGACCTCGTCGACTCGATCAAGCAGGAGTACAAGGAGCACGAGGATCTTCCGAACACCACCAACCCCGACGACTGGGCCAAGATCTCGGGCAAGAAGGGCGAGCGGATCGTGTTCATCCGGACCCTCGTCAGCACCGACACCGAGGCGCCGGCCGGCGGGCGGGCGATCGAGCGGGTGGCCACCGGCCAGTACCTGTAGGCCTGGTCGCACCTGGGCCATTCGTACCCGTTGCAATCGCCCCGGGTGGGGGTAGGGTCCGCGGGTGGCCATCAGGAAGGTGTGTGGCCTGGAGACCGAGTACGGGATCCAGCTGCGAGGCGGTGGGGAGTCGAACCCCATCGCTGCTTCCTCCGTGCTGATCAACGCCTACGTGGCTCTCATGCAGCGGCGGATCGGGTGGGACTTCGAGGACGAGTCGCCCGGCCGTGACGCTCGGGGGTTCGTGGCCGAGGGGGCCATGCCGCCCGACGTCGAGACCCATCTCGTCAACACCGTCCTCACCAACGGGGCCCGCTACTACGTCGACCACGCCCACCCGGAGATCTCGACGCCCGAGTGCTCCGACGCCCGCGAGGTGGTGGTGTGGGACAAGGCGGCCGAAACGATCCTGCAGCGGTCGATGCAGGCGGCCCGGTCGGCGCTGCCGCCGGGGGCCGAGATCGTGGTGCACAAGAACAACTCGGACGGCAAGGGCAACAGCTACGGCTGCCACGAGAACTACCTCCTCGCCCGGGACGTGCCCTTCGGGCGCATCGTGGCGCAGATCACGCCACACTTCGTCACGCGCCAGGTGTTCTGTGGGGCCGGGAAGGTCGGGTGTGAAGCGCCGGGTGTGGGCTCGGCCGACGTTCCGTTCCAGCTGTCGCAGCGGGCCGACTTCTTCGAGGAGGAGGTCGGCCTCGAGACCACACTGAAGCGGCCCATCGTCAACACGCGTGACGAGCCCCACTGCGACAGCCAGAAGTACCGGCGGCTGCACGTGATCGTGGGTGACGCCAACCTGGCGGAGGTCTCGACCTTCCTCAAGGTGGGCACGACGGCCATCGTCCTGGCCATGATCGAGGACGACACGCTGCCGTCGGACCTCACCGTGGCCAACCCGGTGGGGGCCATCAAGGACGTCAGCTGGGACCGCACGCTGCGCCGGCCCATCCTGCTGAAGGACGGCCGGCGGCTCACCGCCGTCGAGCTGCAATGGCAGCTCCTCGAGCACGCCCGCAAGTACGAGCGGGAGCGGGGCCTCGAGGCGGTGGGCGACGAGGTCGGGGCCGACGTCCTGCGGCGCTGGGAGGAAGTCCTGGCCGGCCTGGAGTCGGACCGGGCCTCGGTGGCCGACCAGGTCGACTGGGTGGCCAAGGAGCAGGTCCTGGAGGGCTACATGGCCCGCCACGGGCTGGAGTGGAACGATCCGAAGGTCCGGATGCTCGACCTCCAGTACCACGACATGCGGCCGGAGCGGTCGTTGTTCGCCCGGGTCGGGACCGAGCGCATCACCACCGACGCCGAGGTGGAGCGGGCCATCACCGAGCCGCCCGACACCACACGGGCCTTCTTCCGGGGCAAGTGCCTGCAGAAGTGGCCGGACGACATCGTGGCGGCGAACTGGGATTCCCTGGTGTTCGACGTGGGCGCCGACCCGCTGCGGCGGGTCCCGATGATGGAACCGCTCCGTGGAACCGCCGGACATGTGGCTAGGTTGATCGCAGAGTGCAACACGGCCGCCGAGTTGCTGGAGCGACTCGGCTCGTGAGGAGTGACATCGATGGCTGAACAAAAGCAGCGGCAGAAGGCGGCGCCGGCTCGCACGGAGGAGGTCGTCGATGACGCCCCGGCGAAGACGGAACGCGGCGAAAAGCTGAAGGCCGAACTCGACGACCTTTTGGACGAAATCGACGATGTGCTCGAGGAGAACGCCGAGGAATTCGTGAAGAGCTACGTGCAGCGGGGCGGCGAGTAGGCGATGCCCATCTACGAGTACCGTTGCAAGCAGTGCGACGGCGAGTTCGAAAAGTACGTCGCCGGCGCCGCCACCGCGGTCGCCTGTCCGAGTTGCGCCAGCGACCAGGTGATGCGCAAGCTGTCGGTCTTCGGCCTCAAGACCGCCGGCGCGCTCCAGTCGTCGCCCGGGATGTCGGGCGGCGGCGGTGGGTGCTGCGGCGGTGGTTGCGCCTGTCACTGAGTAATAACCCCGCCGCGTTCGTCTCGCTCTGATGGACCTTCGCCGCCTCGAGATCTTCGCGAAGGTGGCAGAGCTCGG
>DASXAI010000329.1:0-1516 GCA_036406775.1 Acidimicrobiales bacterium | reverse complement strand
CGGATCCTCGCCTACCGGCTGCGGGTGCTCCAGGACTCGGGGGCCTATCCCCGCATCGGCGCGCTGATGCCGTTCATCACCATGCGCATGGTCAGCGGTGTGTACGACATCGCCGAGGTCGAGTACTCGGCGCAGACCGTGCTCACCAACACCACGCCCACCACCGCCTACCGGGGCGCAGGCCGGCCCGAGGCGGCGGCCGCCATCGAGCGGGCCGTCGACCTGTTCGCCACGGCCGCCGGCCTCGACCCGGCGGAGGTGCGGCGCCGCAACGTGGTGGCGCCCGACCGGTTCCCGTGGACCAACGCCACCGGCACCGTCTACGACAGCGGCGACTACGAAGGCGCACTCGACCGGGCGCTCGCCGCCGCGGGCTACGACGAGCTGCGCGCCGAGCAACGCCGGCGCCGTGAGGCGGGCGAGCGGGTCGCCCTCGGGATCGGGCTGTCCACCTACGTCGAGGTCACCGCCGGGTTCCCGAGTGCGGAGCGGGCCACGATCCTCGTGCGGCCCGACGGCTCACTGCTCGTGCAGAGCGGCACCAACCCGTATGGGCAGGGCCACGCCACGACGTGGGCGATGCTCGTCAGCGAGCGCACGGGCGTGCCGCTCGAGCGCATCGAGGTGGTGTTCGGCGACACCGACCACTTCGAGGATGGCGCGGTCACCGGAGGGTCGCGCTCGGTGCAGATGGGAGGCGTCGCCGTCGACATGGCCAGCGAGTCACTGGTGGAGGAGGCGCGCCGGGTGGCGGCCGACCTGCTGGAGGCCGCGGTCGACGACGTGGTGCTCGACCCGTCGTCCGACGGAGGGCGCTTCCACGTCACGGGCACGCCGGCCATCGGCCGGTCGTGGGCCGACGTCGCCACGGCTCGAGCCGACGACCCCCTGCAGGTGAGGTCGACCTTCGAGTCGCCCGGCGGCGGCACGTTCCCGTTCGGGGCGCATGTCGCCGTGGTCGAGGTCTACACCGAGACCGGCCGCGTGACCCTGCTGCGCATGATCGGCGTCGACGATGCGGGCACGATCATCAACCCGCTCATCGCCGAGGGCCAGGTGCACGGGGGCATGGCCCAAGGCATCGCCCAGGCGTTGTTCGAGGAGATGGCCTACGACGCCGACGGCAACCCCCTCACCGCCACGTTCGCCGACTACCTGTTCCCGTCGGCCGCCGACCTACCCTCGTTCGAGACGGTGGCGATGGAGACGCCGACGCCCCGCAACCCGTTGGGCGCCAAGGGCATCGGCGAGTCCGGCACCATCGGCGCCGCCCCTGCCGTGCAGAACGCGATCACCGACGCGGTGTCGCACCTCGGCGTCCGCCACATCCCCATGCCCGCCTCCCCCGAGCGCGTCTGGCGCGCCATCCAGGAGGCGCAGCCCGCCTGAACCCTCACCTTTCTGAGGAGGATTGTGGTCACCTGTCGACCACAATCCTCCTCAGAACGAGACGTGCCGCCTACATGATCTCGGGGACGATGGCCTCGATGAGGGAGGGGCCGGGCTCGGCGAGAGC
>DASXAI010000328.1:0-6031 GCA_036406775.1 Acidimicrobiales bacterium | reverse complement strand
GCCGGCTGCCCGGCGAGGATCTCCTTGGCCAGGTTGGGTCCCGTCAGCACGGCCACGGGATGACCGGGGAGCACCTCCTGCACAATCTCGCTCATGCGCTTCAGCGAGGCCGCCTCCAGACCCTTGGCCAAGCTGACGACGGGCACCCACGGCCGCACGTGCGGCGCCGCCGACTGGAGCACGGCGCGGAAGCCGTGCGACGGCACGCCCATCACCAACACGTCGCTCGGCGCCACTGCCTCCTCGATGTCGGCCGTGGCGTGGAGCTCGGCCGGCAGCGCGAACTCGGTCAGGTAGTCGTCGTTGTGGTGCTCGTCGTTGATGGTCTTGGCCAGCTCCGGCCGGCGCGCCCACAGCACGGTGGGCGTGTTCACGGCGGCCAGCGCACTGACGGTGGTCCCCCACGACCCCGCTCCCACCACCGCCACCCGGATCGGCATGCTCCAACGGTAGACCCCGATCAGCGCCGTCCTGCTTGGCCGTCAGTCGCCTGTGTCGCCGACGGGTGCGGATTCTGCACCAACGGGCGCCACTGGCGAGATCGACGGACACGTAGTGGGCGTCCGTAGGATGCCGGCGTGGACGTCGCCGTCCTCGTCCCGGTGAAGGACTTCCGCCAGGCCAAGGTGCGCCTGGCCGGCGCCCTCGCCCCGTGGGAGCGCGCTGCCCTGGCGCGGTCGATGGCGTCGAACGTGGTGGCCGCGGCCGACTCCCTGCCCGTGTACGTCGTCTGTGACGACAGCGAGGTGGCGGCGTGGGCCGAGGCCGCCCGGGCCGCTGTCCTGTGGCGGCCGGGCCTGGGCCTGAACGGCGCCGTGACCGACGGCGTGGAGACCCTCGGGCGCCAGGGCGTGGGCCGGGTGATCGTCGCCCATAGCGACCTGCCGCTGGCCGTGCACCTGGCGTGGGCCGCCCACCTGCCGGACGTCACGCTCATTCCCGATCGACGCGACGACGGCACCAACGTCGCGTGCGTGCCCACGGACGCCGGCTTCGTGTTCGCCTACGGCCCCGGGTCGTTCCGCCGACACGCGGCCGAGGGGCGGCGCCTCGGCCTCGGCGTGCGCGTCGTGCGCGAGCCCCGTCTCGGGTGGGACGTCGACGTGCCCGACGACCTCGCCCATCCCGCCCTCGAGGAGGTGCTGCCATCGCTGCGAACGAGCCGGGTCAGCCCGGCACCGTGACGGCCCGGTCGTTCACCGTCGACCTCCCCGTCCCACGGATCGCGCTGGCTGTCGGCGCCCATCCCGACGACGTGGAGTTCGGGTGCGGCGGCACGCTCGCCAAGTGGGCCGCCGCCGGCTGCGCCGTGCACCACCTCGTGTGCACCGACGGCGCCAAGGGCACATGGGACCCGACCACTGACACCGCCGCCCTCGTGCTCGTCCGCCACGACGAGCAGCGCGCCGCCGCCAAGGCGCTGGGCGCCACCGGCACCGTCACCTTTCTCGGGGCGGTCGACGGCGAACTCGAAGCCAGCCTCACCTTGCGGGCGGCGGTGGCCGAAGTGATCCGTCGGGTGCAGCCCGACGTGGTGCTCGGGCACGACCCGTGGAAGCGGTACCGGCTCCACCCCGACCACCGGGCCGCTGGCTTCCTCGTGTGCGACGCGGTGGTGGCGGCGCGCGATCCGCACTTCTACCCCGAGCAGGGGTTGGCGCCGCACCGGCCGTCGACACTGCTGTTGTGGGAGGCCGACGAGGCCAACCACGCCGAGGACGTCAGCGCGTCACTCGACACCAAGCTGGCCGCCCTCGAGGCGCACGCCAGCCAGTTCGAGTCGACGATGGGCGCTGTCGACGACGCCGGCCTGGAGGCCTTCCGCGCCCGCGTCCGCGCCCGCGCCGCCGAGCACGGCGCTCGCGCCGGCGTCCCGGCCGCCGAGCTCTTCGCCGCGATCCGTGACATCTGAACGGTTCTGACGAGCTAAGCGCGCAATACGACACCCTGGACGCGCGAAAACACTTCAGGTGGCGAACTGACCGGGCCGACGCCCCTCGCCCGGCGGCCCGGCGAAGGCCTGGGCGATGGCGATCCAGTCGGTGGCGAGAGGGCCCTCGACCGCGAGAGTGGTGTCGGCGGGATGGCGGCGCTGGGTGACGACGAGGCAGAAGTCGAGGGCCGGTCCGGTGACCCGATCGGGTGACGCGGGGTTGTTCCACGTCCACCGCTCGCCGCCGCCCGGTGGGTCGAGGGCGACGTGCACCTCGCCGGCCGGCACCTCGAGCCCGCGCACGGCGTAGGAGAACGGCCGGGCCCGCACGCCGATGTGGGCGACGTGGCGGAGGCGGTCGGTGGGCTCCCGCGTCACGCCGAGGGCGTCGACGACGTCCTGGCCGTGGGCCCAGGTCTCCATGAGGCGGGCGGTGGCGAAGGACCGGGCCGCCATGGCCGGCCCGTACCACGGGATGCGCGCGCTCGGATCGAGCCGGGCCAGGACCTCCAACAGTTCGGCGCGACCCTGGCGCCATGCCGTCAGGAGCTCGGCCGGCCTCAGGCGGCGGCTGGGCTCGAGGGCGGCATCGGGCCCGGCCGCCAGCAAGGCCGTCGTGGTGGCCTTGAAGGCCTCCGGGTCGGTGGCGGCCAGCACCGCCGTGCCGTCGAAGTACCACAGGTGGGCGATCTGGTCCCGGACGGCCCACCCGGGAGCCGGCGTCGGGACCGCCCAGTCGGCATCGGGTCGGTCGCGCACGACCACATCGAGGGCCTCGTGTTCAGCCGCGAGGTCGGCGGTGATCGCTTCCACCCGCCCAGCATGGCGAACCGGGGCCTGGACGCGGAAGCGGGGAGCCCGAAGGCTCCCCGCTCGGACCCGCGCGGCTCAGTGTTACTTGGCGGCCCTGGACGTCGTCCGGCGCGGGCCGGCGCTCTTACGGGCCGCGGTGGTCTTGCGGGCCGCCGTGGTCTTGCGGGCGGCCGTCGTCTTCTTGGCCGCCGCCTTCCTCGCCGGAGCCTTCTTCGCCGTCGTCTTCCGAGCCGTCGTCTTCTTGGCCGGGGACTTGCGGGCGGTGGTCGTCTTGCGAGCGGTCGACTTCTTGGCCGTGGACTTCTTGGCCGGCGACTTCCTCGCGGTCGACTTCTTCGCCGTGGACTTCTTGGCGGGTGCCTTCTTTGCCGCCGCCTTCTTGGTTGCTGCCACTGTTCTCCCTTCGGGGGTTCTTCCTATCCGGTAGGTATGAGCTCCGCCTCGAGTGTCGAGGCGGTGGTGAACCTCATGGCCACTGACGCCCGAGCGTCCGCATGGAGAACGCGTTCAGGACCCAGTCGGCGTCGGTCTTCGTGACGCCCGCACGCTTCGCCACCGCTTCGAGCAACTCGGCCTTCGTCATGATGGTCAGTTGTTCCTTCTGTCTTCGCACACGCGAGGTCCGACACACATGAGAACGCTTTCAGCGATCCAGGTCAAGCACCTGTTCACAGGCTCGCGGCGTTGGTTGCATCTGCAACCTCTTCTCGACTCGTAATTGTGCACTGCCGAGCATCCCTGGTGGGCGACACTGGGCGCATGCTGTGGGAGTACTGGCCCCTCTTCGGCCTCCGGGTCACGACGCCGCGACTCGTGCTCCGCTACCCCGACGACAACGACGCCGCCACGCTCGCAGCGGTGGGCGCGGCCGGCGTCCACGACCCGTCCACGATGCCGTTCCAGATCCCGTGGACCGACCTCGCGCCACCGCAACAGCAACGCGAGACGCTGCGATACCTCTGGCGCACGCGGGCGTCGTGGAGCCCTGAACGCTGGGAGATGCCGATGGCCGTGGTGCTCGATGGCACCGTCATCGGCGTGCAAGGTGTGCATGCCGACGACTTCCCTACCCTGCGCGCGGTCGAGACAGGCTCGTGGCTCGGGCGTCCCCACCAGGGAAAAGGCGTCGGAACGGAGATGCGACAGGCAATCCTGCACTTGGCGTTCGCCGGACTCGGCGCGCGCTACGCCCACACTGCCGCCTTCGACGACAACCCGGCGTCAATCGCGGTCACGCGCAAGGTCGGCTACGAGCAGGACGGAACTCGTCGCGTCGTGCGCCGCGGCGAGCCGGCGTGGCAGACCACGTACCGGATGTCGCGTGAAGACTGGGAGCGACGCCGTCGCGACGACATCGTGATCGATGGACTCGCGCCCTGCCTCGAGCTGTTCGGCATCGCTCCGTGACGGCGCGAGTTGCCGGCGTCGACGGCTGTCGCGTCGGTTGGGTCGTGGCGACGATGGAGGGCGTCGCGGTGTCGCGATCGTTCGCAACGATTGCCGATGCAAATTTCGATGTTGTGGCCGTCGACATGCCGATCGGACTGCCTGACACATGGGGACGCGCCGCCGATCGAGCCGCACGCGCCTACATCCGACCCCGCGGCTCGTGCGTCTTCCCGGCGCCGCCGCGTCCGCTGCTCGCCTTCGACAGCTATCCGGACGCCAACGCCGCGTGCAAGGCGACCTACGACCGAGGCCTCACGCGCCAGACCTTCAATCTCTTCCCGAAGTTGCGCGAGGTCGACGCCGTGATCGACGCGACGAATCAGAGCCGCTTCGCGGAAGCGAGCCCTGAGTGTTCGTTCCGCGCCCTCACAGGAAGTGTCTTACCGTCCAAGCGCACGCGCGAGGGGCGCGAGGTCCGCCGCGCCGCGTTGGAAGCGGAGTTCGGACCCATCGAACAACGTGTGCCCAGCGCCCGAACCGACGACGTGCTCGACGCCTACGCCCTCCTCTGGACGGCCCGCCGCCACGCCGCGGGCACGGCACTCTGCCTCGCCGGTGACGAGATCGACGGTCGGGGGCTCGTCATGCGCATCGTCGTCTGAGGCGGGGTCTCCTCCGTCGATGCGACGGTTTTGCACCTCACACGGGGAAAACCGTCACGTCGACGCTGGTGGGGCGGGGATGGCGGCGGCGATCCGTACCGCGATCTCGGCCATCTCGGCGTCGCTGCCATAGCGCCCCCGGGGCCAGAAGAAGCCGCGCAGCCCGTCCTTGCGTCGCCGGGGCACGACGTGCACGTGGGCGTGGACCACGCTCTGGCTCACGGCGTTGTTCATGGCGACGAACGACCCGTGGGCCTCCATCGCCGTCTGTACGCCGGCGGTGACGCGCCGCACACGCTCGAAGAACGGGCCGAGCTCCTCGGGCTCGAAGTCGACGAGTGTCTCGATGTGGCGGCGCGGCACGACGAGCACATGGCCCGGGAATACGGGACGGTGATCGAGGAACGCCACCGCCACCTCGTCGTCGAGCACCAGCTGGGCCGGCTCGGAGCCGGCGATGATCCGGCAGAAGAGGTCGTCGGCCACGGAGGCAACGTATTCGCGTCGTAGTCTCCGGACGGTGCGCGTGTCGCTGTTCGTCACTTGCGTCGTCGATCTCTTCGAGCCGGACGTCGGCGTCGCGTCCGTCCGCCTCTTGCGGGCCGGCGGCTGCCAGGTGTCGTGTCCGACGGGCCAGACGTGCTGCGGCCAGCCGGCCTGGAACTCCGGCTTCCACGAGGACGCCGCCACCGTCGCCCGCACGTCGCTCGACGCGCTCGAGGCCGACGGCGGCGATGCCGTAGTGGTCCCGGCCGGCTCGTGCAGCACGATGATCAAGGTCTTCTGGCCCGAACTGTTCGAGCTCGTCGGCGACCACGACGCCGCCGACCGGGCCCGACAGCTCGGTGAACGCACCTACGAGCTGTCGTCGTTCCTCGCCACCCGACCACTGTCGTTGCGGCCGTTGGGGCGGCGCGTCGCCTATCACCACTCGTGCCACATGCTGCGCGAGCTCCACGTGCACGACGAGCCCGAGCGGCTCCTCGCCGCCGCCGGCTGCGAGCAGGTGGCGTGGGGCGCCGCCGACCGGTGCTGCGGCTTCGGGGGGATGTTCTCGTTCAAGCTGCCCGAGGTGGCCGAGGCGATGGCCGACGACAAGCTGTCCTCACTGGCCGAGGCCGAGCCGCCCGCTGACCTCGTCGTCGGCTCCGACGGCTCGTGCCTGCTCCATCTGCGGGCGCGGGCCGAGCACGAGGGCCACGCCGTCGAGACGCGGCACCTGGCCGAGGTGCTG
>DASXAI010000327.1:0-5701 GCA_036406775.1 Acidimicrobiales bacterium | reverse complement strand
TGGTCGTTCACGATCGGGTACGCGGCGGCGTCGCTGTTGGCCTTCTACGTGCTGACGGTGAAGGTGCGCGGCGTCGACGTGATGGAACTGGCCATCAGCCTCGGACGGATCGCCCTCGCCGCGATCGTGGCGGGCGAGGTGGCATGGCTGGTGTCACAAGCCGTCGGGTCCGACAGCGGTACCGGCGCCCTGGCGCGAGTGGCGGCCGGGACTCTGGCGGGCGGCGTGACGTACGTGGCGCTCCTGTCGTTCCTGCACGTGCCAGAGGTCGGTCAGCTCGTGCGCCGCCTTCGCCGTCGATCGGCGACCCCGTAGCGTCGGCACCGTGGCCGTCCGCGTTCACGTCAGCGACGACGCCGTCGACATCCGCTTCACCGGCGCCGACCGGCTCATCACGTTCGCACACGGCGGCGTCCGCCTGTCCATGAGCGACGTCGTCGCGGCCCGCGTCGAGTCGCGACAGGGCCTCCGCGAAGGGCTCGGCTGGCGCGTCGGAGGCGGCTACTTCCCGGGCCGGCTGGCCACCGGTTGGTTCACGATGAAGGGCGAGAAAGGCAAACGTCAGCTGTGGTGCGTCTACCGCGACGACGAGGTCCTGGTGGTCGACACCCGGCTCGACCGGCCCTGCCGTGTGGTGTTGCAGGTGCCCGACCGCCACGACATCGCCTGGTACATCGGCGAACGGCTGGCCCGCTGAACCAGGACGGGGCGAGAACCGGGCGTCCACCAGCGCCGATAGGCTCCGGCGCATGTTCAAAGCCTTGAAGCGGTGGTGGAAGTACCTGGCCGCCAAGGTGAGCGGCTCGCTCGAGGAGCGCGCCGATCCCAAAGTCCAGCTGGAGCAGGCGATCACCGAGGCCCAGGAGCAGCACCGCAAGCTCCGGGAGCAGGCGGCCAACGTCATCGCCAACCAGAAGCAACTCGAGATGCACCTCTCGCGCACGATGGCCGAGCTGGAGAAGGCCAACGGCAACGCCCGCCAGGCCCTCGTGATGAGCTCGTCGGCCGCCAGCTCGGGCGACGCCGTCAAGGCACGGGAGTACGACGCGGCGGCCGAGTCGATCACGACGCGGCTCATCGAGCTGGAGAAGTCGGTCGAGGACCAAAAGACGATGGTGCTGCAGGCGACGCAGGCGGCCGACCAGGCCAAAGCGGCCGTCCAGCAGAACTCGGTCGCCCTGCAGAAGAAGCTGGCCGAGCGCCAGAAGCTCCTCTCGCAGCTCGATCAGGCCAAGATGCAGGAGCAGCTCAACAAGGCGATGTCGTCCCTGTCCGAGTCGGTGGGGCAGGACGTACCGACGTTCGACGAGGTGCGCGACAAGATCGAGGCGCGCTACGCCAAGGCCAAGGGCATGGCCGAGCTGCAGGAGACCACCGTCGAGAGTCGCATGCTCGAGATCGAGCAGGCCAGCGCCAACAGCGAGGCGCGCGACCGGCTCGACCAGATGCGCACCGAACTCGGCATCCCGGCCCGCACGGCCGGCGCCGTAGAGGCGGGACCCGCCGACACGGACGGGTCGTGATCTTCCGCCAGTACGACCTGGCGTGCCTGTCCCTCTTCTCCTACCTCGTCGGCGACGAGACCACCGGCCGAGCGGTGGTCGTCGACCCCCAGCGCGATGTTGCCGAGTACCTGGCTGACGCCGACGCCCACGGTCTGCGCGTCGAACGGGTCATCGAGACCCACGTCCACGCCGACTTCCTGTCCGGCCACTTGGAGCTGGCCGCCCGGACCGGTGCGGTCATCAGCTACGGCGCCGCCGTCACCGGCCTCGACTTCGCGTTCGAGCCGCTGCACGACGGCGATCGGCTCGTGCTCGGTGATGTCGTGCTCGAGATCCGGGCGACGCCTGGACACACGCCGGAGTCGATCAGCATTGTGATCTGGGAGCACGGTGACGCCGCCGAGCCGTACGGCGTGCTCACCGGCGACACGCTGTTCATCGGCGACGTGGGCCGGCCCGACCTCCTCGTGGCGGCCGGGCTCGACGCTGCCGACCTGGCCGGGATGCTCCACCGCTCGCTCCATACGCGCCTACTCACGCTGCCCGACGTCACCCGGGTGTACCCGGCCCACGGAGCGGGCTCGGCGTGCGGGCGCAACCTGTCCACGGCCACGGCGTCGACCATCGGCGAGCAGCGCCGCACCAACTACGCCCTGGCGCCGATGGCCGTCGACGACTTCGTGCACGTGGTGACCGAAGGCCAGCCCGTCAGCCCGGCGTACTTTGCCTTCGACGTCGAGCTCAATCGGCGTAGCCGGCCGCTGCTCGACGAGGAGCATCCCCCACCGGTCCGGCGGCTCGACGAGGTGCTCGCTCGCCAGGACGCAGGCGCCGTCGTCCTCGATGCCCGCGACCCCGCCGAGTTCGCCGCCGGCCATTTGCGCGACGCCGTCAACATCGGGCTCGGCGGCCGCTTCGCCGAGTACGCCGGCGACGTCATCGACCCCGGGCGCGAGATCGTGCTCGTGACGGACCCGGGCCGCGAGCTCGAGGCCAAGGTCCGCCTCGCTCGCATCGGACTCGACCGCGTCGTCGGCTCGCTGGACGCCCCGCTGGCATCGTTCGCCGCCGCCCCGGACGTCACAGCACGATCGTCCCGCCTCACCGCCACCGAGCTCGCCGACCGGCTGGCCCACCTCGACCGGGTCCAGCTCGTCGACGTCCGCAACGAGGCGGAGACGGTCGTCGGCACCATCGACGGCGCTGTCCTCGTGCCGTTGGCGCGCCTCACCGCCCGGCTGGGCGAGCTCGATCCGGGCGTCCCGACGGTCGCCTACTGCGCCAGTGGCTACCGGTCGAGCACGGCCGCGAGCGTGCTGGGCGCGTCCGGGTTCGCCGACGTGTCCGACCTCTTGGGCGGCTACGAGGCCTGGATGGCCCGGCCCTCGACCTAGCCCGGGAGCACCACGAGGTCGTCGCGGTGGATGGCTTCGTGGCGGACTTCGGGCGGCAGCTCGGTGGTGCGGCGGCCGGCCACGGTGCGCATCGTGGCGGCGTCGACGGCGGCCATGCCCCGGGCGAACACCACGCCGTCCGGTGCGGCCACGTCGACGGCGTCGCCGTCGTCGAAGTTGCCGTCGACCGATCGGATGCCGGCCGGGAGGAGCGAGGTGCCGCGGTCGACCAGGGCCCGCCGGGCGCCGTCGTCGACGACCACGGTCCCGCTCGGATCGGTGGCGAAGGCGATCCACAGCTTGCGGGCCGAGAGCCGGCGGTCGTGAGGCAGGAAGACGGTGCCGACCCCGGGCGTGCCGGCGACGGCGTCGACCAGCACGTCGGGGCGGCTGGCGCGGGCGATGACGGCTTGGACGCCCGACCACGAGGCGATGCGGGCGGCGGCCAGCTTCGACGCCATGCCGCCGCTGCCCCGGGTCGAGCCGGTGCCCCCGGCATCGGCCAGGACCGGGTCGTCGGCCGCCACCCGCTCGATGAGCCGGGCGGTGGCATCGAAACGCGGGTCGGCGGTGTACAGGCCCGGCGTGTCCGTGAGGAGGACGAGGACGTCGGCGGCGACGAGGTGGGAGACGAGGGCGGCGATGCGGTCGTTGTCACCGAAGCGCACCTCGTTGGGCGCCACGGCGTCGTTCTCGTTGACCACGGGCACGCAACCGAGTTCGACCAGGCGGCTCAGGGTCTGGCGGGCGTGGAGGTACTGGCGCCGGTCGACGAAGCTCTTCGAGTCGAGCAGGACCTGGGCGCCGACGAGCCCGTAGTGGCCCAGGATGTCGTTGTAGACCTGCATCAGGCGGCTCTGGCCGGCAGCCGACAAGGCCTGGAGGGTGGGAAGGTCGTTCGGGCGGGCGGCCAGGCCGAGGGCAGCGACCCCGGCCGAGACGGCGCCGCTGCTGACGATCAGGACCCGATGGCCGCCAGCGCGCAGGTCCACGACCTCGCGACAGAGCTTCACCACGGCACCGAGATCGATGACGCCGCGCTCGTCCGTCAGCGACGACGACCCGATCTTGGCGACGACGGTCTTGGGGGCGGACGTCGCCATAGCGCCTGGCAGTGTGGCACAGGCGCTCGGCGCCGCCCCGTTCAGCCGGTGTCGATGCCGAGCCAGTCCCGGCGCACGTCGTCGGTGTCGGCCCCCAGCGGCCGCTCGGCGAACCGGGGCGACGCGGCGGGCGTGGCGCTCAGCCGTGGCGTCGGCGCCGGCATCCGGACGCGGCCGTGGCCGGCCACGTCGACGGCGGCGACCGACCCCCGAGCCTGCACATGCGGGTCGGAGAGGACGGCCGCCACGTCGTTCACGGGCGCCGCCGGGATCCGGGTCGCCTCGAGGGCGCCCAGCACGGTGGCCAGGTCGTGGGCGGCGGCCCACTCCTCCACCAGCCGGCCGAGCGTGGCGGCGTCGGTGGGCGGACCGCCGGGTTCGTCGGGACGGCCCACGCCGACGGCGTCGAGCAGCCGCTCGATCTGAGCAACCGTGTACGCCGTGGCCACCACTCGCCGGCCGTCGGCGGTACGGAACACCTGGCGCAGTCCGGCCCCGCCGCGCTCCACCGGCTGACCCGGCCGCCACGCCACGATCTGCGGCGCCACGACACGCAGCACCGCCTCGTACATCGGCACCTCCACGTACTGGCCCCGACCGGACGCGGTGGCGCGCCACAAGCACGCCGCCAACACGCCGACGGCGCCCGACAGGGCGGTGAGACAGTCGCCCAGCAACGCCGCCGACAGCGGCCGATCCTCCCCCGAGGTGACGAGGTCGGTCAGGCCGGCGAAGGCCTCGGCGATGGTGCCGTTGCCGCCCCGGCCGGCGTACGGCCCGCTGTCACCCCACCCCGTCACGTTCACCATCACGACGCCTGGGTTGCGGGCGCTGATCGCCTCGTAGGTGCAGTCCATGCGCTCGAGCACGGCATGCGGATGGTTGGCCACGACGACGTCGGCGGCGGCGGTGAGACGCCGGAGGAGCTCGAGGCCGTCGAGCTGGCGGTGGTCGGCGACGACCATGCGCTTGTTGCGCGTGACGAGCGTCCACACGCTCGGGCCCGCGCCCTCGTCCCGTCCGACGATGGCCCGGAACGGCTCACCCTCGGGTGGCTCCACCTTCACGACGTCGGCGCCGAGATCGCCGAGCATGGCGGCGAGCAACGGGGCGGCGTACAGGCTCGCCAGCTCGAGCACCCGGAGACCGGCCAGCGGTCCCGATCCGTCGCCCGCCTCAGGCGGCGTGGACAACAGCCTTGCTCTGCATCTCGGTCTCGCCCCAACTCGGCAGCAGCACGGCGTGGAGCGACACCTGCCCGCCGCACACAATGATGACGAACTGCTCGGGCCGCTCGTTGAGCCGCACGTGGCCGTCGGCGTCGGCCCGGCCTTCGAACAGGTGTCGGGTCGACTCGGGCCACAGCTGGAGCGGCTGCCACGCGTTCTCGTACAGGAACACCTTCAGGTCGTCGACGTCGGGGAACTCCCGGCCGAGCCGCGCCGCCCAGTCGGGGTTGATGGCCAACACGACCTGGCCGATCCGCATCATGTGCTCGCTCGCCAGCATCTTGTTGCCGGCCGGATACGCGATGGTGCGGGCCAACAGATAGGCGAGCTCGCGGGCATCTTCGTGCTTGTTGTCGCACAACGGCATCGTCCCCATCCCGGCGTGGGCGTGGACGACGTCTTGATCGCGGCGAAAGCCGAGCTGCTCGGCCAACGAAGGCCAGGGCGACATCTCCTCCCACTCGCCGAAG
>DASXAI010000326.1:0-2125 GCA_036406775.1 Acidimicrobiales bacterium | reverse complement strand
GCTTGAGGACGACGGCGATGAGCGTGGTGTAGGCGAACACGACCCACAGCACATTGCCGATCCACCAGAGGACCCAGCCGAGGTCGAACCAGCCGTGGACGGTGATCGACGCCGCGGCCAAGACGTTCGTGGCGGCCACCGCCGTCAGGAAGGCGAAGCCCTTGGCGTGGGCGGTGGCGTCGGCGGCGAATCGGTCCCAGTAGCGCACGATGCGCATCGCGAGCAGTACGGCGAGCACGACGTAGGCGCCGGCGGCGATGACGTAGAGGACATCGGCCAGCCAGTCGACGTGGAGCTGCGACGCGCCGACCGAGATGATGCCCGTGGCCATGACGAGCGCGAAGTAGCCGGGGAACAAGGTGGCGATGGGTGAGGTCGGCGCGTCGTCCATGGCCTAGGGACGGAGGTAGCGGAGAAAGGCCGCGGCCGCCGCCGCGAGCACGACCGACACGCCCGCCGTCGCCCAGGCCAGGCCTTCGTCGTCGACGATGAATGCTTCGGCGGCCACGGTGATCAAGAAGACCTGGAACGACATGAGCACGATGACGTAGATCAACACCGCTGACGACGTGCGCCGCCCTCGCTCGGACAGCTTCATCGTTCGTGCCTCGCCAGCGCCCAGACGTTTCCGTCGTCGCGAACCTCGACGTCGATGCGCCCCAGCGGACGGGTCGGCGGCCCGGAGATCACGTCGCCGGTCAACGTGGCGAAGTTGCCCTCGTGGCACGGGCAGTGCCAGCGACTCTCGTTCGCCTGGTAGTACACGACGCACCCGAGGTGAGTGCACTGCTGGCTGAACGCCACCACCTCGCGCTCGTCCACGCGCAGCAGGATGGCGGGATCAGCCTCGGTCGGGTAGCGGAAGAGATAGGTGTCGCCGACCGGCACTGATGTCAGCGCCACGATCGGTCTCGGCTCACCGGTGTTGATGGAGCGCAGCTGCGTCCACACGGCGAGACCGACGTTGCCGGCGGCGATGGCGCCGGCTCCCAGCACCAGGTACCGGGCGAACTCCCGCCGGGTGACCTCTTCCTCGGCCGCCGCCTCGTACGGGAAGTCGCGGCGCCAGATCGGTACGGGGACGGGCTTGTTCTCGCTCACGGCGTCGGCTCGGCGTCGAGGCTGAACGGGTCGTCGAGCCAACTCGTGCGGCCTGCACCGAGCACGTCGACCGGGCCGGCGTCGACATCGTCGACGACGGTGTACACCTTGGTGCGCACCTCCTGGCGGCCGAAGAGGAAGTCGCGCAGCAACCAGCCGCGGCGGGTGCGGTTGAACTCCTCGATGGTGCCGTACCACAGCGCCTCGCTGGGGCAGACGGACGCGCACATGGGCTTGAGGCCCTCCGATGTCCGGTCCTGGCACATGTCGCACTTCATCATCTGGTCGATCTCGGCGTAGTACTTCGGTACGCTGAACGGGCACGCCAGCACGCAGTTGGAACACCCGATGCAACGGGGCTTCAGCGCCGATTGCACGATGCCCGTCTCGGTCTGCTTGATGGCGTCGGCCGGGCACACCTGGGCGCAGGTCGGGTCCTCGCAGTGCATGCACACCATCGGTGCCGTCTGCGTCGTCGTGGCCCGGTCGATCTGTTCGAGATGGATGAGCGATCGGCCCCGGTGGGTGCCGCATTCCATGCACGCCTGCACGCACGCCTCGCAGCCGATGCAGCGGCTCTGGTCGATCACGAACACTGGCGCGTCGTCGATGCCGTAGCTCACGTGGGCCCCTCGTGGAGATCGAAGTCGCGCGAATCGGTCGTGTCGGCGCGACCGCCGGCCTTGACCACCTTGACGGCGGCCACCTTGAACTCGGGCATCTTCGACGTCGGGTCGAGCGCCCGGTTGGTGAGTTGGTTGGCGGCCCGGCGGCCGGGCCAGTGGTACGGGATGAACACCGTGTCGGGACGGATCGTCGTGACGACATGGGCCGGCAACGTCACCTCGCCTCGGCGCGACGTGACGGTGACGAGATCGCCGTCGACGACACCCAGTCCCTCGGCCAGGCGGGGGTGCATCTCGCACAGGGGCTCGGGATACTGGGCGACGAGCCCGCCGATCCGGCGCGTCTGCGTGCCCGAGAGGTACTGGCTGACCACCCGGCCCGTGGTCAGCCAGGTCGG
>DASXAI010000325.1:0-5432 GCA_036406775.1 Acidimicrobiales bacterium | reverse complement strand
CAGGCAGCGCACGGTGATGCCGTGCTCGCGCAGGGCGGCCTCGCCGTCGGTCTGGCGGAGCAGACGCCACGACACCTGGGCGAACCCCTCGGCGCTGGCGGCCACGGCGTCCGGGACCGACGTCACGTCGATGGTGCGGGCGTCGCGCCAGGCCAGGGCGGTGCCCAGCAGATCGGTCTGGATCTGCTCGAGCAGCCCCGGAACGGCACCGGCCACGCCGCCGATCGGGGTGGCGTCCTTCGTGGCCGTGTCCCGCCGGACCAGCGTGACCTGGCCGGCGGCAATGTCACGAGGCCCGACCTCGATCCGCACGGGGACGCCTTTCAGCTCCCAGTCGACGGCCCGGCGCCCGAAGCTGATGTCGGTGCGGGCATCGAGCTCGGTCCGCACGCCCGCCCCACGCAGCTCCTGGGCCAGCGCCTCGGCGGCCTCGCCGGCGCCGTCGTCGGCCTTCACCAGCACGACCACGGCCTGGATCGGCGCCACCCGGGGTGGCACCCGCAGGCCGGCGTCGTCGCCGTGGGCCATGATGAGGCCCCCCATCATGCGGGTGGACGTGCCCCACGACGTCTGCCAGACGTGCTCGAGCCCGCCGGTCTCGGTGCTGTACTGGGTGCCGAACGCCTTGGCGAAGTTCTGGCCGAGCTCGTGGCTGGTGCCCATCTGCAGGGCCTTGCCGTCGAGCATCATCGCCTCGCACGCCAGCGTGTTGATGGCACCCGGGAACCGCTCGTAGGCCGGCTTGCGCCCGGTGAAGACAGGGATGGCCAACACGTTGACCATGAAGTCGGCGTAGACGTCGGTGAGGATGGTCTCGGCGAAGCCCCGCGCGTCCTCGTACGTGGCATGACAGGTGTGGCCCTCTTGCCACAGGAACTCGGTGGTGCGCAGGAAGAGGCGGGGCCGCAGCTCCCAGCGCACCACGTTGCACCACTGGTTCACCTTGAGCGGCAGATCCCGGTAGCTCTGCACCCACTTCGAGAAGTAGGTGTTGATGATGGTCTCGCTCGTGGGCCGCACCACCACCGGCTCCTCGAGCTCCTTGCCCCCGCCGTGGGTGACCACGGCGACCTCGGGCGCGAAGCCCTCGACGTGCTCGGCCTCGCGGTTGAGGTAGCTCTCGGGGATGAACAGCGGGAAGTAGCAGTTGTCGGCGCCGACGGTCTTGATCCGGGCGTCGAGCTCGTTCTGCATCCGCTCCCAGATCGAGAACCCGTAGGGAAGGATGACCATCGTGCCCCGGACCGGCCCGTTGTCGGCCAGGGCCGCCTTGGCCACCACGTCCTGGTACCAACGGGGGAAGTCCTCGGCCTGCGACGCGAGGACGCTCGAGCGCGCCATACGAGCTCGCAGGGTAGTTGGCGCGCCCGCTCCCAGCGCCCTACCAGCGCCGACGTGACGGAAACCGACAACAGTTGTCGAAAAGCGTCACTTCGGCTGGGAGGGCTCGGCCGCTCAGTGCTCGATGCGCTTGTGGATCAGCTCGATGCGCTCGCCGGCGGCGTTGGCGTCGGCACCCCGCTCGCCCAGGTTCCGGCGCCGGTCCTTCTCGGCCTCACGCTCGGCCCGGGTGGTGTCGGCCCGGGCGATGGCGGCGTCGGTGCCGTGCTCCACAATGAACTCGGCCCATTCCACGAGGGCGTCCACCATGTCGGCCTCGGGCACCACCGCCACGTTGCGACCCTTGACGAACAGATGCCCCCGTTTGTTGCCGGCGGCGATGCCCAGGTCGGCCTCCCGGGCCTCCCCGGGGCCGTTGACCACGCATCCCATGACGGCGACCTGCATCGGCAGTTGGCGCTCGCCGAAGGCCTCCTGGGCCCGCTGGGCCACGTCGATCACGTCGATCTCGGCGCGGCCGCACGACGGGCAGGCGATGAGGTCGACCGACTTCCGCTCCCGCAGCCCGAGCGCCTCGAGAAGCTGACGCCCGGCCCGCGCCTCCTCCACCGGGTCGGCGGTGAGCGAGTAGCGGATGGTGTCGCCGATGCCTTCCAGCAAGAGCGTGGCCATGCCGGCGGTGGCCTTCACCAGCCCGGCCGGCGGCGGACCCGCCTCCGTGACGCCGAGATGGAGCGGATGGTCGGTGACGTCGGCCAACTGGCGGTACGCCTCCACCATCAGGGGCACACTCGACGCCTTGACCGAGATCTTGATGAGGTCGAAGCCGACCTCGTCGAAGTACGCCATCTCGATCTGGGCCGACTCCACCATCGCCTCGGGCGTGATGCGCCCGCCGTACTTGTCGTACAGCTTGGGGTCGAGGGAGCCACCGTTCACGCCGATGCGGATCGGGACGTCGCGGTCCTTGGCCTCCCGCGCCACCGCCTTGATGTGCTCGGGGTTCCGAATGTTGCCCGGATTCAGCCGCAGGCCTTCCACGCCGGCGTCGAGGGCGGCGAGCGCCATGCGGTACTGGTGGTGGATGTCGGCGATGATCGGCACCGGCGAGCGGGGCACGATCTGGGCCAGGCCCTCGGCCGCCTCCGACTCGTTGCAGGTGCAGCGGACGATGTCGCAACCGGCGCCGGCCAAGGCGTAGATCTGGCGCAGCGTGCCTTCGACGTCGGCCGTCTTGGTGATCGTCATCGACTGCACCGAAATCGGCGCGTCGCCGCCGACTGCCACCGGCCCGACGTTGATCTGCCGGGTCTTGCGCCGCTCCACTGCCATTGGCGGCGTCAGCCTCCGATCGGCTTGGCGATGTCGAGGTACAGGCTGCCCAGGAAGAAGAAGGCCAGCACCGCCAACGCGATGTAGCTCGCCGGCAGCATCTTGGTGATGTCGGCGTAGTAGCGCTTGCCGCGCCTCGACCGGATCGCTTCGTACGTAGCGATGGCCACGTGACCCCCGTCGAACGGCAGCAAGGGGATCATGTTGAACAGGCCGAGCGCGAT
Source organism: Acidimicrobiales bacterium (assembly GCA_036406775.1). Classification (GTDB taxonomy): domain Bacteria; phylum Actinomycetota; class Acidimicrobiia; order Acidimicrobiales; family Ilumatobacteraceae; genus DASXAI01. The sequence goes on along the minus strand of DASXAI010000325.1, from coordinate 2,535 downwards.
GTTGATGACGGCCAACAGGATCAACAGATCCGCGATGCCGTTCTGGGCCGCCTGTTCGGCCAGACGGGGCACGCCCACCACCGTGACGAGGCGGTTGTCACCAGTGCCCGAGCCGGAGTTCGACGGCTTGTTGGTGAGGGCGTCGACGTAGCCCCGGACGCCCGACGGGCTGAACACCTTGGCCAGCCCGGCGACCGAGGCCCACGAGATCCGGCCGAACTCCTGCACCGAGCCGACGGCGGCGGCGGGCAACGACTCCTTGATGTAGTCGCGGTTCTCGCCGATGCCGAGGAAGCCGACCGCTTCGCCCTGGGGGTTGTGCGCCGCCAGGTGCGCCGTGACCGTCTCGGTGGAGCGGTCGGGATGCTGGACGACGAGGTTGACCGTTTGGCCGGGGCGGGCCCGGACCTGGTCGGTGAGATCGGCGAAGGTGGTGACCTGGGTGCCGTCGACGGACACGATGCGGTCGCCCGAGTGGAGGCCGGCGGCCAGAGCCGGGCTGTCGTCGGAGACGCCCGAGATGTTCCATGCCGACGGCCGCTGCACGCCGAAGAAGCCGAGCGCGGCGACCAGCAGGATGATGGCCAGCAGGAAGTGCATGGCCGAGCCGGCCACCGCCACCGAGAGGCGGGACCAATAGCCCTTCTGGCGGTAGGTCCGGGGCTCGTCCTCCGGCGGTACCTCCTCGAGGTTGTTCATCCCGATGATGCGGACGTAGGCGCCGAGCGGGAGGGCCTTGACGCCGTACTCGACCTCGCCCCGGCGGAAGCTCCAGATGCGCGGCCCGAAGCCGAGGAAGAACTCCGTCACTTTCATGCCGGCCCGCCGGGCCATCACGAAGTGGCCCAGCTCGTGCAGGAAGATGATGACGACGAGGGCCAGGACGGTGAACGTCCACCACCACGAGCCGAAGTATCCGAGCGCCAGGAGGAGGGCGACGATGATGCCGAGCGGGAGCAGCGCGGACGACGGTTCGCGCTGATCCTCCGCAGCCGGCGGCGGACCGGGGACGTGGTGGTGACGGTCAGGAGGAGGCAGCTGGCCGCCCGGGTTGGGGCGGCGCTGCAGGTCGGTCATCGTCCGCGCATCCCTTCGATCAGCTCGCCCGCCAGGGCCCGGGCCCGGGCGTCGGCAGCGATCACGGCGTCGACGTCCTCGGGCACCGAACCATCATGCCGGGAAAGTACGGCGTCCAGGACGTCGGGGATCGCGGACCAGGCGATCTTTTCGTCGAGGAAGGCGGCCACGGCGACCTCGTTGGCGGCGTTGAGCCAGGCGGGAGCCGTCCCGCCCCGCCGCCCCGCCTCGTAGGCGAGGGGCAGGCAGCGGAAGGTGGCCAGATCGGGACGCTCGAAATCGAGGCGGCGCAGCTCGCCCCAGTCGATGCGGCCGAACGGCGTGGCGATGCGGTCCGGATAGGCGAGGGCGTAGCCGATCGGTAGGCGCATGTCCGGCAACGACAGCTGCGCGATGGTGGCGGCGTCGGTGAACTCGACCATCGAGTGGATGATCGACTGCGGGTGCACGACGACCTCGATGCGGTCGTACGGGATGCCGAACAGCTCGTGGGCCTCGATTACCTCGAGGCCCTTGTTCATCAGTGTCGAGGAGTCGATCGTGATCTTCGGGCCCATGCTCCACGTGGGATGGACCAGGGCGTCGGCCACGGTGACGCCGGCCAGATCGGCCGCCGTCCGGCCGCGGAACGGGCCGCCCGACGCGGTGAGGATCAGCCGGTCGACCTCTCGTTCGTAGGCGCGGCTGGCCCGCAGGCACTGGTGGACGGCGCAGTGCTCGGAGTCGACGGGCACCAACTCGGCGCCCGGCGCGGAGCGGAGCGGCTGGACCACCGGGCCGGCGGCGATGAGGCTTTCCTTGTTGGCGAGGGCGAGACGCTTGCCGGCCCGCAGCGTCGCCGTGGTGACCGGCAGCCCGGCGAACCCGACGACGCCGTTGACGACCACGTCGGCCACGTCGGCCAAGTCAGCTAGGTCGGCCACGACCTCGGCGAACGGCAGCGCCGCTGCCACCTCGGCCCGGCGCGTGGGGTCGGCCACGGCCACGACCTTCGGATGGAACTCTCGGGCCTGGGCGATCAGTGTGTCGGCCGACGACCCGACGCCCAGGCCGACGACCTCGTAGCGGTCGCCCTCGGCCCGCAGAACGTCGAGCGTCTGGGTCCCGATCGACCCCGACGAGCCCGCGATGGCGACCCGCGTCACGGGTACCAGTCTGTCAGGGATGGTTTACCGGCGGCGTCCGGCTTCGCCGTGCGCCGCCGTCGAGCCAGAACCGATTGTCTGAGCGAAGCGAGTTAGGAGCCGCCCGAAGCGAGCGCAGCGAGCGGAGGCCGGCGACGAAGATCAGACGACCCCGAGGGCCAGGCTGAGGTAGTAGACGGCGGGCAGGACGAACAGGAAGGCGTCGAAGCGGTCGAGGACGCCGCCGTGGCCCGGTAGGACGGTACCGAAGTCCTTGATGTCGAGGTTGCGCTTGATCATCGACTCGGCCAGGTCGCCGAGGGGCGCGGCCACC
>DASXAI010000324.1:0-8434 GCA_036406775.1 Acidimicrobiales bacterium | reverse complement strand
ACGAACCGGTACGCCGAGTACGAGACCGGCGCGGCGACGAAGACGCGCTCTCGGAGCACGCCCAGCCGTCCGGTGCTGTACCAGTTGGGATAGAAGGTGATCTCTCCGTCGAAGGGATCGGCCTGAGGCGCGCTTTGCTCGCCGAAGGTGACGGACATCATCGGTCGGGGCGCGTCGCTGTTGTTCGGCATGCCTCGGTGCCACAGGTTCGACTTCCGGATCAGGACGTCGCCCTGTGACATCTCGAGGCGCGTGCTACGGCGGTACGTGCGGTGCAGCGCGTACTTCCAGAACGGGAGGAACTCGCGATTCGTTCCCGGAAGAACATCAATGGCGCCGTTCACGAGGGTGGTGTCGACGACGGCGACGTTGCAGATGATGAAGTCGTCGGTGTAGAGGCCATCGATGTGGTAGTGCTGCGCCACGCTGCCGGGGAGGTTGTAGTTCATCGTCGCCCGGATGGCGTTGGGCCTGTTCGGTCGCATGTCGAGGACGGCGTCGACGATCCCGGCTGTCACCAGGTCGTCGTACACGAAGCGGGCGTGACGTCCGGGGAAGCAGTTGAGATGGCCGGAGATCGAGCCGCCACCATCGAACCTCTCCGCTTGCTCGTACGCCTCGGAGAGCTCCTTGGCCAGCAGCGTGAGTGACTCCTTCGACACGACGTCCCGCAAGACGACGTACCCGTTCGCGTCCAGCTCACGCCGGACCTCGCTCGGGTCGTGGACGACGACGTCGTTCATGCCAGCATCACCTCGACTCGTGCCGGCCGGGCGCCGCCCGGCGACCTTCCTGTAGACCTCGGCCACATCGCGGGCCATCCGGTCGGTCGTGAACCGGGAGGCGACCTCGGCGCGCCCCGTGCGTCCCATCGTGGCTCGCCGTCCCGGATCGGCGAGCAGCTCCACCAGGTTGGCGGCCAATGCGCTGGTGTCGCCCGGCGCCGACAGCAAGCCGGTGCGCCCGTGCTCGACGATCTCGGGGGCCCCGCCGCTGTCGAGAGCGACGACAGGAAGCTCCATTGCCATGGCTTCCAGGTAGACGAGCCCGAACGGCTCACCGATCGACGGCAGGGCGAAGATGTCCGCCGCCGCCATGAGCCGGGGCACATCGGTGCGGTGACCAAGGATGGTCACACTGTCGCCCACTCGGAGTTCCGCGGCCAGCGAGAGGAGCTCGGCGGTGAAGCCGGGTGCCATCTCCTTGCCGGCGATGAGCAGGCGCACCTGGGGGTGCGAGAGCCGCACCGTGGCGAGGGCGCGGATCAACTCGGCTGGCCCCTTCGACGGGAAGAGGCGGCACGCCGTCAGGATGACCGGTGCGTCGTCGGGAATGCCGAGATCGCGACGCGTCTCTGCTCGGTCCGTCCGGGGCTCCCACGCCGCCGGATCGATGGCGTTGTGAACGACATAGGTCGTGCTGGGGTCGTGCCCACTCGCGGTGAGTGTCCGGCCGACGAAGCCCGACACGGCGATGCGGGCATCGGCTCGCTTCAGCGCCCACTTGAGCAGGGGGCTCATCCAGTCGTCGAAGCCGATGTGGGTGTGGATGATGCACCGGGCGCCGGTGACGCGCGCCAGGACGACGGACGCGAGCGCGTCTCGGGGCCGGTCACTGGTGTGAATGAGCTCGATGCGCCCTTGCCTGATGAACCGAGCCAGGCCGGCGATGTGGACGATGGCGGGCAGCGTGGCGAGGATCGACACGATGCCGGCGGCACCGCGGCGGAGGAAATGCTCGGGCCCGAAGTCGACCGGCCGGATGTGGACATCGGGAATGTCGCGGAGCGCGCGAAAGGTCGGTGTCGGCCGATCGGTGGGACCGGTGGCGCACGCGGCGTACAGCTCGTGGCTCTCTCGGTCGAGCGCCGTCAGGATCTGCACATGGATCCACGTGTCGGCGCCGAGCGGCGGCTCCGTCTTCGTCTGCACGAAGATGACTCGAAGCTGGCCCTCCGGTGAGGTCCGGCCGGAGTCAGCGCACGCCCCATCACGGCGTTGACGTGCGAAAACCCGCATGCCTAGATGCTAGGTCGGCGTGACCAGCCGATACCTGGGCCCCTCGGCCCATTGGCAGCAGCGGTGGGCTCGTCGAGAATGGGATCGACGACCACCGTCGCGCGCGGGCCCGCGCCAGGGACCATAGAGCGTGACGGCCGAGCCGGCCAACGCAGGCTCCGCTAACCTCGGTGCGCGGGCTTCGGGCCACGGTGGGAGGGAACTTTCAGATGACAGGGCTCAGGCGCCGGATCGCTCTCGCGCTCGTCGTTGGCGGAATGGTCGCGGCGTGCGCGAACTCGAACGTTGTCGCTGTTCCGCCGAACCAGGCGGTGAACTCGGCCTCCTCGTCGTCGGCCACCACACCGGCGACCGCCTCGACGAGCGCGCCGTCGGCGACGGTCCCGACGCAGGTCGCCGGCATGCAGGTCCAGCCGATGGCACTCGTCGCCGGCGGCACCCTGCAGCTCCAGGTGGGTGGGGTTGCCGGCGTACCCAACAACGCGTTGGCGGCGGTGATGAACGTGACAGTGACGAACCCGGCCGCCGCGGGCTTCGTGACCGTCTGGCCCTGTGGTCAGCCGCAGCCGTTGGCGTCCAACTTGAACTACGTGGCGGGCCAGACCGTCCCGAACCTCGCCATAAGCCGGTTGGGCGCGAACGGCCAGGTGTGCTTCTTCTCGATGGTGGCGACCGACCTGGTGGCCGACGTGGCGGGCTTCTTCCCGGCGGGCTCGGGCTACACGCCGATCGACAATCCGGTGCGGATTCTCGACACGCGCAACGGCACCGGTGCGCCCCAGGCCCAGGTCGGTGCGGGCGGGACGCTGCAGTTGCAGGTGGGCGGGGTTGCCGGTGTGCCCGGCGACGCGTTGGCGGCGGTGATGAACGTGACGGTGACGAACCCGGCGGCGGCCGGATTCGTCACGGTGTTTCCGTGTGGCCAGGCGCGGCCGTTGGCGTCGAACCTGAACTACGTGGCGGGCCAGAACGTGCCGAACCTCACGATCAGTCGGTTGGGCGCAGGCGGCCAGGTGTGCTTCTACTCGATGGTGGCGACCGACCTGGTGGCCGACGTGGCGGGCTACTTCGCCGCGGGCTCCGACTACAGCCCGATCGACAATCCGGTGCGGATTCTCGACACGCGCAACGGCACCGGTGCGCCGCAGGCCCAGGTCGGTGCGGGCGGGACGCTGCAGTTGCAGGTGGGCGGGCGCGCCGGTGTGCCCGGCGACGCGTTGGCGGCGGTGATGAACGTGACGGTGACGAACCCGGCGGCGGCCGGATTCGTCACGGTGTTCCCGTGTGGCGAGTCGCGTCCGCTGGCGTCGAACTTGAACTACGTGGCGGGCCAGAACGTGCCGAACCTGACGATCAGTCGGTTGGGCGCGAACGGCCAGGTGTGCTTCTTCTCGATGGTGGCGACGGACCTGGTGGCCGACGTGGCGGGTTTCTTCCCGGCGAATTCCGGCTACCAGCCGATCGACAACCCGACGCGGATCCTTGACACTCGGAGTGGTTTCGGCGTCCCGCCCGGCACGCCGGTCACCCCGGGATCGCCGGGATCTCCCGGCACACCGGGATCACCGGGCACGCCGGGCACACCGGGCACGCCGAGCGCACCTACGGGCACGTGTCAGTTCCGGGTCGCCGATCAGCCGGTGAACATCGCGCTCTGCGAGACGTTCGACGCGCCCGCCGGCAACGGCGGACGCTCGGGTGACCTCGAACCCGTGCTGTGGGGCGTCTCCCGGACCAACAGCAACGTGAATCCGGGCGGCGACGAGTTCCTCAACCGATGGGAGACAGCCTCGATCCAGGGATGTGGACCTACAGGCCCGGTGCCACCCCCCGCTGACGTCCGCATCTGCGACGGTCGGATCTACGAGGCCGTGAACGACGGTGATGTGCAGACCGCGCTCGCGATGTATCCGAAGCAACCGTTCAACTTCGCCGGCCGCACCGGCACCGTCGTGTTCGACGTGAGCGCCGACTCGGGCGGCCCGCACGCGGCGTGGCCCGAGTTCTGGATCACGAACCGGCCCATCCCCGCGCCACAGGGGACCGTCTCGGGCGGTCAGTACCCCGACATCGAGAACGGATTCGGGTTCACGCTGTCCGACGATGAATGCGGGGGCAATCCCGCGAAGAGCGGGGTCATGACGATCTCGGTGGTGCGCAACTACGTCGGCCAGGACATGCCGGTCGAGAACAAGGACTGTGTCACAGACGGATCGGCCGCCACGGGCCAGCTCAACCACTTCGAGGTGCGGGTCGCCCAGGACAGCGCCTGGATCTATGCCAGCGACGCCGGCTCGTCCGACGTCCGTCTCATCGCTGAGGCCCACAACCTCAACATGACCTTCACGCAGGGTTTGGTCTGGCTCGAGGACGTTCATTACAACGCCTCCAAGGGCAAGAACAATCAGACGATCCACACCTTCGCCTGGGACAACCTGGGTTTCGACGGCCCCAAGACATATCGCGACCTTTCCTTCGACGTGCCGGACGCATTGGTACCGGCGGGCGGGGGAACGAACCTCGGCTATCTGGTGTCCACCGGCACCTCGTTCAACGTCAACGGGGTGCACTGGACGCCGTGGGGCTCGAACAACCCGACGGGCGCCATCGTCACGCTCAACTGGTGGGCAAGGGAGAACGAGGTCCCGAGCGTTCGCGTCAACGGCGGGCCGTGGAAGTCGACACCCTGGCCCTTCAGTGACGGGCAATACACGATGTGGCGGTCGATCGCGGTCCCCATCGATCTGGCGAATGTCAACAACGGCGGGCCGAACGTGATCGAGATGACGTACAACGGCACGACGGTGGTCTCGAACATCAACCTGATCGTGATCGCCGGAAGTCCCGTACCGTAGGTCCTCCGTGTCCCCAACATCGACCGAAACCGACGGCACGGTGCCGCGCGTGTCGATCGTCGTGCCCGCCTACAACCGGGAGCGCTACCTCGCACTGCTGCTCGACAGCGTGCAGGCCCAGACCTTCCCGGGCTGGGAGCTCGTCGTCTTCGACGACGGATCGACGGACGCCACGGCTCAGGTCGCTGGGTCCTACGCGGCCAGAGATGCCCGGATCACCGTGGCCGGCGGCGTCAACGGTGGCGTGGCGGCGGCGAGGAACCGCGGCCTTTCGTTCACCGATCGGCGTACCGAGTTCGTGATCTTCCTCGACAGCGACGACGTCTGGGCCCCGGACGCGCTGGAGACCCTCGTCGACGTGCTCGACCGTCACGGCGAGTACTCGTCGGCGCACGCGCTGGCCCGGTGCATCGACGGAGACGGTCGAGATGTGCCCGGGGATGATCTGGCGGAGTCGTCCCGGCGGCGCATCGGATTCCACGACGGACACTTGGTGAGCGTGCCGCTGGACCAGCCCACGACGTTCGGTGATCTGGCCTACCACAATTGGGTCTGGACGCCGGGCACGCATCTCATCCGTCGTCAGGTTGTCGAGCAGGTGGGGGGCTTCGACGTCGACACCGATCCGGCCGACGACTGGGACTTCGCCATCCGCGTCGCGCGCCACAGTCCGATCGGCTTCGTCGACCGGCCCTTGCTGCTGTGGCGCCGGCACCCGATGACGCTCACGAACACGGCCCCGCGCTGGCGTTCGGCGTACTTCACGGTGCGGGCGAACATGCTGTCCGATCCGGCCAATACGCCTGAGCAGACCGCGGTCGCCCGTCAGGCGTACCTCCTCGGCGTCGTGGGCACCTGCCGCCAGGCCCGTGAGCGGTTCTCGGCTCGGCAGCTCCGTCCCGCCCTGCGGGAGGTGGCCAAGGCGCTGCAAGAGCTCCTGCTGTATCTCCGCGTCGACGTTCCGCTCCGACTCGGCCACTATTGGCACGGGGCCAGGCGGCACGCCTATCGGCGGGCGGCCTGACCACACGCTGAGGAGCAGGCGCAACAGATGCAGGACGGGCAACGGGTAGTCGTCATCGGGAGCGGTCCGGCGGGCGCCATGGCGGCCCATCGCCTGGTGCGGCGCGGCATTCCCACCACGGTGCTGGAGTCGGGCACGGCGTATCCCCGCGGGCTGCTGCTGCGGGCGGCCGGGCGAAACCTGTTTCGTCTGGGCGATCGGTTGCCGCCCCCGACCGAGGAGTTCGTACCCACCGGCGACCCCGCGGCGACGTGGACCTTCAATCTGGCGCCGGGAGGGCTCTCGAACCAGTGGACGGGCGCCGTGCCCCGATTCGCGACGCTCGACTTCACCGACGGCGCACGCGTCGACGAGCGCTTCCGCTGGCCGATCGGGTACGACGACTTGGCTCCCTATTACACCGAGGCCGAGGCGTTGCTCGACGTGACGGCATCCGTCGACGACCTCCCAGCCCTGCCGGCTGGGAGTCCGGCTCACGTCCGGCGCCTACCGCGAGATTGGAACGCCGTCGCCGAGGCCGCGGCGCGGCAGGGACAGGGCTTCACCGTCCTGCCCCTCGCCGACGGCCCCTCGTGGCTCGTGACGCGGCAGGGAACGGCGTTCAACAGCTTCACCAAGATCATCCGGCCGCTCATGGCGTCGCCGCTTTTCGAGTTGCGGACCGGCGCCCACGCCCTCCGGCTCGACTGGTCGGGGGCCACGCGCCGCGTCGAGGCGGTCGTCTACCACGATCGGGCCTCGGGCGAGCAGATGCGCCTGACGGCCGCCGCCGTCGTGGTGGCCTGCGGCGCCCTGCGATCGACCAAGCTTCTCTTCGACTCGGCCTGCCCCGACTTCCCGGAGGGGATCGGCAACGCCGAGGGTCTTCTCGGGACCCATCTGCACGATCACCCGAAGGAATGGTGGAGCTTCGTCACCGACAAGCCCGTCAGCCGGCTCTCGCCCGCCGCCTATCTGACGCGCCGGTCGTATTCGGTGTCAGAGCCGTTGTTGTCGACCTCGTGGACGCTCGGACTGGCCAAGTTCAGCGACCGCGTGTTGTCCCTGACACCGCTGCGGACCCATCGCGTGGGCGTCCAGGTGTTCGGCAGCATGCGACCAACGCCGGATCGCTACGTGCGACCGCATCCGACCGATGTCGACGAGTTCGGTCTGCCGCAACTCGAGCTCTCCATCCGCTTCAGCCCCGAGGAGCTCGACAACGTCACCACGAGCCGGAGTCATCTGCTCAGCCTCATGGCCGATGCGGGCTACGCGTGCACGCTGGACCCCGTGGTCCCGCAGCTCGTGCCCGGCAACGCGGTGCACTATGGCGGCACGATGCGCATGCACCGCTCGCCCGCCTTCGGCGTCGTGAACGAGTGGGGTCGGCCGTTCGACGTGCCGAACGTGGTCGTCGGCGACGCCAGCGTCTTCACGACGAACACGGAGAAGAACCCGACGCTGACAGCCATGGCGCTGTCGGCTCGGGCCGCTGACCGGTTGGCCGACGATCTGGTATCAGGGTCGTAGGCCGGTGGAGCCTCGCCGGTTCGGCCGCAGCGATCTCAGCGTGTCGCCGATCGGGGTCGGGTGCTCGCGACTCGGTGGCATGTTCGCCAACGGGAGCTCGCGTCACCAGGAGTTGGCTCTGATTGGTCACGCCCTCGACAACGGCATCAACCTGTTCGACACCGCCGACATGTACTCGCACGGCCAGAGCGAGGTGCTCGTCGGCAAGGCAGTGAAGTCGCGGCGGGCCGAGGTGGTGCTCGCGACCAAGGGCGGTTACCTGCGGCCGGCGCAGAGCCTGCTGGGGCGGGTGAAGCCCATCTTGGCACCGGTCGTGCGGGCCCTGAAGGTGAAGCGACCGGGCGGCGCCGCGGCTGGTGCCGGGGCCTCGATCGACCAGGACTTCAGTCCGCGGCACCTCGTCGAGGCGCTCGAGGCGAGCCTTCGTCGCCTGAAGACCGATTACGTCGACATCTACCAGCTGCACAGTCCCCCTCGATCAGTGGTCGACGCGGGCGAGTTCGTCGAGGTCCTCGAGGGGCTGAAGCGACAGGGCAAGATCCGCTACTACGGGGTCGCCGTCGACGCCGCCGACGTCGCCGGCGGTCTCGACCGCCACCCAACGGTCGCCTCGCTGCAGCTGCCGTTCAGTGCCATCGACCAGGAGGCGGCGTCGTCCGTCTTGGCCCAGGCGGCCACCTTGGGCATCGGAGTGATCGCCCGGTCGTGCTTCGCGGCGGGCCTGCTCGTCGGCGATTCATCACCCGAGCAACTGAGGGAGCGCACGCCGGACGCCGACCGGATACTGGCGTTCCAGGCGGCCGCCGACCGACTCGGACGGCCGCGAAAGGAGCTGGCGCTTCACTTCGCGCTCGACACGCCGGCGATCGCGGTGACGCTCGTGGGGATGCGGGAACCGGCTCAGGTCGACGAGATCGTGCGCCTCGCGACCGCACCGCCGCTCACCTCGGACGAGATGGCAACCCTCCTCAGTCTCGCGTGAGGGCGGGAGTCAACCCGGCGAGTGAGGCCGGAACCAGTGGCGA
>DASXAI010000323.1:0-2597 GCA_036406775.1 Acidimicrobiales bacterium | reverse complement strand
GTGATCCGGGCGGCCAAGGAGAGCCTGAACGGCATCGACTTGTGGGACGTGCGCAAGAGCTATCGCTACGAGCAGGGCTACACCTTCGAGCTCAACCTCACGGGCGTCTCCGACGAGTTGCGCGACGACTTCGTGGCCAAGCCGAAGCCGGGGGCCTGAGTGGCCGACAAACGACTCACCGAGGACGAGGCCGTCGCCACCTTGGCTGACGGCATGACCGTGGGCATCGGGGGCTGGGCCAGCCGGCGCAAGCCGATGTCGGTGGTGCGCGCCCTCCTGCGGTCGCCGGTCACGGACCTCACGATCGTCTCGTACGGCGGTCCCGACGTCGGCCTCCTGTGCGCCGCCGGCAAGGTGCGCAAGCTCGTGTACGGCTTCGTGTCACTGGACACCATCCCCCTCGAGCCCCACTTCCGGGCCGCCCGCCAGGCCGGCACGATCCCCGAGCTCGTCGAGTACGACGAGGGCATGTTGCAGTGGGGCCTGTACGCCGCCTCGCTCCGGCTGCCGTTCCTGCCCACGCGGGCCGGCCTGGCTTCGGACGTGATGACCGTCAACCCGTTCCTTCGCACCGTGCGCTCGCCCTACGACGACGGCGAGGACCTGGTGGCGGTGCCTGCCCTCCCGCTCGACGCCGCCTTCGTGCACCTGAACCGGGCCGACGAGCGCGGCAACGCCCAGTTCCTGGGACCCGACCTGTACTTCGACGACCTCTTCCTCACCGCGGCGGCACCCGGCCGGCGGTTCGTGTCGGTGGAGAAGGTGGTGCCCACCGACGATTTGTTGAAGGAGGGCAGCTTCCACACCCTCAAGGTCAACCGGTCGATGGTGGACGGCGTCATCGAAGCGCCCCGCGGCGCCCACTTCACGAGCTGCGAGCCTGACTACGGACGCGACGAGGCGTTCCAGCGCGCTTATGCCGCCGCGGCCGCCGACCCGGCCTCGTGGCCGGCGTTCGTCGAGCGTTATCTGGAGGGCAGCGAGGACGACTACCAGCGGGCGGTGGGCACCGGTGGCTGAGCCGACGCGCGCCGACGTCTGCGTGGTGGCGCTGGCCGAGACGTTCCGCGGCGACGGCGAGCTGTTCGCGTCGGGCATGGGCACGCTGCCCATGCTGGGCGCTCGCCTGGCCCGAGCCAGCTTCGAGCCCGACCTCCTGATATCCGACGGCGAGGCCTTCTTCGTCGCCAACGAGCTGGCGATCGGTGGCGCCGACAAGGAGGTCGAGGGCTGGATCCCGTTCCGGTCGGTCTTCGACACGGTGTGGGCCGGCCGCCGTCACGTCATCATGGGTGCGAGCCAGATCGACCCCTACGGCAACCAGAACATCGCCAACATCGGCCCGTGGGCGCGACCGAAGGCCCAGCTGCTCGGCGTGCGGGGCGGACCGGGGAACACCGTGAACCACGCCACGAGCTACTGGGTGCCGCGCCACACGGCCAAGGTCTTCGTGCCCGCCGTCGACATGGTGTCGGGTGTGGGGTACGACCGCGCCCGCGCCGCCGGCCCGTGGATCGACGCCCACCACGAGATCCGGCGCGTCGTCACCAACCTCGCCGTGCTCGATTTCGACACGCCCGACCACCGGATGCGCGTGGCGTCGGTGCACCCGGGCGTGAGCATCGACGACGTGGTGGCCAACACCGGCTTCGAGCTCGCCTTCCCCGCCGACGTCCCGGAGAGCCGCTGGCCCACCGACGACGAGCTGACGCTCCTGCGGGACACGCTCGACCCCACCGGCCTCCGGGAACAGGAGGTGCCGGCGTCGTGACCCATCCGGTGCTGCAGACGCCCCTGTGCGCGCTCACCGGTGTCCGCTACCCGATCGTGCAGACCGGCATGGGCTGGGTGGCCGGACCGAAACTGGTGGCGGCCACCGCCAACGCCGGGGCGCTCGGCATCCTCGCCGCGGCCACGATGACGTACGACGAGGTCGTCACCGCCATCGGCGACGTCAAGAGCCGCACCACCGAGCCGTTCGGCGTGAACATCCGGGCCGATGCCCCCGACGCCGCTCGCCGCTGCGACCTCCTCGTCGCCGAGGGGGTCAAGGTGGCGTCGTTCGCCCAGGCGCCCCGGCAGGACTTGATCGAGCGCTTGCACGCCGGGGGCGTGTTGGTCATCCCGTCGATCGGCGCCAAGCGTCACGCCGAAAAGGTGCTCGACTGGGGCGTCGACGCCGTCCTCGTGCAGGGCGGCGAAGGCGGCGGCCACACCGGCTCAGTGCCCACGTCGTTGTTGCTGCCGCAGGTCGTCGACACGGTGGCGGGCCGAGTGCCCGTCATCGGCGCCGGCGGGTTCTTCGACGGGCGGGGGCTCGTGGCGGCAGTGGCGTACGGCGCCAGCGGCATCGCCATGGGCACCCGCTTCCTGCTCACCAGCGACTCGGAGGTGCCGGATGCGGTCAAGTCCGTCTACTTGGCGTCGCCGGTGACGGGCACGGTGGTCACCACGCGGGTCGACGGCGTCCCCCACCGCGTCCTGCGCACACCGCTCGTCGAGCAGCTCGAGGGCACGCCGGCGATCGTGAGCCTGCCGCGCGCCCTCGCCAACGCCTGGCGTTTCCGCCGGATCAGCGGTCTGAGCTGGCGCCAGAT
>DASXAI010000322.1:0-10202 GCA_036406775.1 Acidimicrobiales bacterium | reverse complement strand
AGCACGTCGGCCACCTCGGCGGCGGTCTCGACGCGGTGCGGCACGGCCAGCCCCGACGACCGGGTGTAGAAGGCGGGGAACCAGTCGTGGCGCCAACCGAGTACGGGCACGCCGATGCGCTCCAGCTCCTCGAGGGTCCGGGGCAGATCGAGGAACGCCTTGGCGCCGGCGCACACCGTGACGAGTGGGTGATGGGCGATGGCGTCGAGGTCGGCCGAGACGTCGCCCGTCTCGTCGGCGTTGCGATGGACGCCGCCGATGCCCCCGGTGGCGAACACCGAGATGCCGGCGGCGGCGGCGAGGGCGAGCGACGCCGACACCGTCGTGGCCCCGTAGGGCCACCGCTGGGCGACGGCGACGGGGAGGTCGCGTTCGGCCACCTTGCGGCCCGGGCCGCAGATCCGCTCGTGCTCCGACGGGTCCAGCCCGACCCGCGCCGCGCCGTCGAGCACCGCGGTCACGGCAGGGACGGCACCGCGGTCGCGCACGGCGGCCAGGCAGCGTTCGAGGGCTTCGGCGTTGGCCGGCGACGGGAGCCCGAGGTTGGAGAAGATGGTCGACTCGAGGGCGACGACGGGACGGCCGGCGGCCAGGGCGTCGGCCACGTCGGGTGCGACGGCGGGCGTCACGCCGCGGCGCCGGGACGGGTCAGCACGGTGGCGGCCAGCGCGATCCCGGCCCGGGCGGCGGCGTCGGGCGGCGCGCCGTCACACCACGCCGCCAGGAACCCGGCGGCGAACGCGTCACCGGCGCCCGTGGTGTCGGTGACGCCGTCGACCTTCGGCACGGGGATCTCGACGCCCGGCAGGATCCGCACTGGCTCGGCTCCGGCCTTCACCACCGTCACCGGCGCCGGGCCACCCCCGGTGAGGTCCAGTAGCTCGGCCTCGGCGGCGCTGGCGAAGAAGAACGCCGGGTCGAGCGAGGCGACGACGTCGAGAAAGCGGCTCGTGCCGAAGGCCTCGAGCACCGCGATGCTCGATGCGTCGACGCTGACGGCGATGCCCCGGCGGCGCGCCGTCGCCGCCAGCGCCATGCAGGTACTCCCGATCGGCTCGGCCGTCAACGAGTACGCCGGGAGATGCAGCACGTCCACACCATCGAGCCATGCTTCGGGCACGCCGAGCAGGCCGGTGGAGGCGCCGCGGTCGGACAGCATCGTGCGCTCGCCCGCCGTGTCGACGAGGACGACGATCGTCCCGGTTCGCCCGACGCGCTGAACCCGCGCGTCGACGCCCGCAGCGAGGAGCCCGTTGACGAGACGGTCACCGGCCGCGTCGTCACCGACACGACCGATGAAGCGCGAGCCGACGCCGTCGATACCGGCCGCGAAGGCGGCCACGTTCGCGGCGCTGCCGCCGCGGCGGTGGAAGACGCGCACCGGCGTGTCCGTGGCGACACGCGGCGGCGCCGACAACCACACCACGACGTCCTCGAGGAGGTCGCCAATGGCGCAGAGCATCCGACATCCTCGCGCCCGGATTGGGCACGAGGGCAACCGCCCGCGAGACTGCTCGGGGATGTCGGCGTCGGTCACGGACGAGGAGCTCGCCCTCGCCGGCGCGGCCGAGGGGGACCAACCCTCGCCGCTCGCTCCGCTCCGGGAACGCACCTACCGGCGCTACTTCATCGGCAACGTCCTGTCGAACCTCGGCAGCTTCTGCCAGGCCATCGCCCAGTCGTTGCTCGTCTACGACCTGACCGGCTCGTCGTTCCTCGTCGGCGTCGTCAACTTCGCCCAGTTCATCGGTGTACTGGTGCTGGCGCCGTGGACCGGGGTGGCGGCCGATCGCTACGACCGGCGCAAACTGATCATCGTCACGCAGTTGGGCGCCGGCGTGATCACCGGCGTGCTGACGATCGTCTCCGCCGCCGGTCTGGCCACCGCCCCCGTCGTCATCGTCGCCGCCGGCCTCCTCGGGATCATGGCCGCCTTCGCCATGCCCGCCTTCCGGGCCATGATCCCGCAACTGGTGAGCCCCCGGAACCTCGGACGGGCGGTCAACCTCGACTCCGTCGCCGTCAACCTGGCCCGAGCGCTGGGGCCTGTCGGCGGCGCCGCCATCGTCGCCAGTCTGAGCCCGACGTGGGCCTTCGGGATCAACTCGCTGTCGTTCTTCGTCCTGTGCATCTGCCTCGCCGGGGTGCACCCCAGGCCGCAGCCGCCGGCCAGCGGCCATGTGCGCTTCGTGGACAGCCTGCGATCGGTGCGGGCCCGGCCCGAACTGGCGGCGATGCTGTTCATCATCGCGGCCTGCGCCGTGGCCGCCGATCCTGCCACCACGCTCAGCCCAGAGGCGGCGGCATCCTTCGGCGGCGGCGAGACGGTGGCCGGCGTGATCCTCGGCGGGTTCGGCGCCGGCGCGGTGCTCGGCGCCTTCGTGGCCGGCGCGGAGTCGACGCGACATCACCGCAAGGTGGCCATCCTCCTGTCACTCGTCGTGATCGGTCTCGTGACGTTCGCATTGTCGCCGTGGCTCGGGCCCGCGCTCCTCGGCATGGTGCTGGCCGGCTTCGGCTATCTGGCCGCGCAGACCCGGACGTCGACGATGATGTACCGCCGGATCAGCTCCCAGGAGCGGGGCCGCATCATGGCGATCTGGTCGGTGGCGTTCATCGGCATCCGGCCCTTGGCCAGCCTCGCCGACGGCGCCATCGCGTCGTGGGCCGGGTATCAGATCGCCACGCTCGTGATGACGGTCCCTGCGGCCATCGCCGTCTTCGTCTCCCTGGCCCTGGGCCGGCGCACCGAGGTGGTGCCAGACTCGGTCTCGTGACTGCCGACCACGCCGTCCTCGCCCTCGCCGACCGCCTCGTCACCGCGCTCGAGACCGACGACGCGCAGACGCTGCGCGCCCTCTACGCGCCCGACATCACGGTGTGGCACAACTTCGACCAGCGCGACCAAGACCGCGACCAGTGCCTGGCCACGCTGGCGTGGGTCGGCCGGAAGATGAAGGACCGGCGGTACGACGAGATCCGGCGCGTGATCACGCCCGACGGCTACTTCCAGCAACACGTCCTGCGGGGCACGGCGCCGGACGGCACGGCCGTCGAGGTCCCCGCCGTGCTGCGCGTGTACTGCGACGCCGAGCACATCTCGCGCATCGAGGAGTACCTCGACACAGCCCAGACCGCCGCGCTCACCCGCCGCCCGGCCGCGACCTGACCGCCCCTCGCCGCCGCCACCGCCGATGTGACGGAAACCGCCAACAGTTGTCGAAAACCGTCACATCGGCACGGAGCGGGGGTCAGGTGATCGGGCCGACGATCTCGACGGGTGGCGTCGGCGCCACGGCGCCGGAGGGCGCCTCGATGCTGAGCGCCAGCGCCGCCGGTTGGCCGCCGAGTCCGAAGACGGAGATGTCGGGACGCGACCCCACCAGGCCGAGCGACACGGGCGCGCCCTGTGACGGCACCGCCCACAGTTGGTACACCTTGTCGGTGGGGAGCGCCGGCAGCGTCCGGCCGTCGAGATAGGCGACACCGGACGGCTCGATCACGGCTGTCGCGGTCCGCCCGTCGGGCGCCGTCATCTGCACCGTCTTGTTCGCGGTGTTGGCCTTGGCGCTGGCGAACGCCGACGCGATGGCTTCGGACTGGCTCGGCTTCTCGTTGTTGCTGGCGACGAGACCCACGCTGAGGGCCACGATGGCGGCGACGGCCGCTGCCGCCAAGCCGCCGAGCCACCAGCGGCGCTTGTTCGACGGCTTCATGGGCAGCACCTTGGCCAGCTCGGGCCCGGGCTCGGGCGCCCGCTCCTCGAGCGAGGCGGCGATGCGGTCCCACACGCCGGCCGGCGCCTCGCCCCCGCCGAAGGCAATGAGCGCGGCCACCTCACGGTGCTGGTCGACTTCGGCCCGCGCCCGAGGACTGGTCTCGAGGTACGCCTCGACCTGGCGGCGCTCGTCGGGATCGACGGCGTCGAGCGCGTAGGCACCCAGCAGTTCTTCGATGTCGTCGAAGGGGCGGCGCAAATCGCTCACTGGTGCACCCTTCGGGTGGGGCGGTGAGCGACGTCGCCACTGCGTGGCGACAATCGACCGTATTCCTGGACCTCGCTGCGCTCGGTCATGCCTCACCTACCGACAGGCCGGTGATGCCCACCGCCATCAACTCCTGGCGGAGCCGCCTCAGGCCGGCACGGATGCGGCTCTTCACGGTGCCTTCGGGCTCCGCGAGCTGCGCCGCCACTTCTCGATACGTGTGGCCGCCGAAGTAGGCGAGCGCAATGCACTGGCGTTCGGCCGCAGGCAGGCGCACGATCGCCTGGCGCACCTGATCCGCAGTGGCCAGGTCCCACACCTCGTGCTCGACGTCGTAGCCCGCGGTGGCCGTGGCACGCGCCTCGCGCTCCTCACGAGCTCGCCGGGCGCCCTCCGAGCGCAACAGGTCGACCGCCCGTCCGTGCGTCTGGGCCAGCAAGTAGCTGCGCAGTGTGCCGCGGGCCGGGTCGTAGCGCTCCGGCTCGTTCCACAGGCGCAGGAAGACTTCTTGCACGACTTCCTCGGCGAGCGTGCGGTCGGACAGCAGGCGGCGCGCCAGCCCGAAGACGGCGCCAGCGTGACGGCGATAGATCTCGGCCAAGGCCTCCTGGTGGTACCGCGCGATGGCGACCACGAGTACGGCGTCGGATGCCTCCGCCGGATTGCTCGCCACGGCGTCTCTACGGAGCGGCGGCGGATCCGGATCACTCACGGTCGAACTGGCTCACGACTTCCACGTGTGCGGTGTGGGGAAACAGATCCACGACCGTAGAGGACCGATGGACGAAACCGGCGGATGCCAGGAGGCGGGCATCGCGGGCGAGGGCGACGGCGTCGCAACTGACGAGGACCAGACGCGCCGCAGCCGTCGCACTCAAGACCTCGACGGCGCGCCGACCGAGCCCTTTGCGCGACGGGTCGGCGATGACGAGATCGGCCGGGTGGGGTCGCCACCGCTCGATCCGTCCCTGCACGATCGTTGCCGCCCGGCCCGCCAGGTTGTGGGTGGCGTCGTTGCACGCCGAGCGTGACTGCTCGATGCAGACGACCTCGGCGTCGCGCGCAACGGTAGCTGCGAACAAGCCCACGCCGGCGTAGGCGTCGACGACTGTCCCCGGTGCCGCGGCGCCGTCGGCCGCCACGGCCGCGTCGACGAGGGCCACGAGGGCGGCGGCGCCGTCGGCTCGGGACTGGAAGAACGACGGCGCGGACACGCGCAGCCGCACACCCGCGATGTCTTCGTGGAAGACGGCTCGCCGTCCCACCATCACGTCGGCCGGCAGCACCGCTGACCGTTCCGCCGCCGGCGGATCGACGAGCGCGACGCGCTCGCCCGTCGACGCGCTGCACCGCAGAGTGACTTCGCTGGCCCCGGGGAACCGGCTCGTCGCCAGCAGCTCGGCCAGCCGGGGATGGGCGACGAGGCAGTCGTCGACGAGCACGAGATCGTGGGAGTGGGCGCCGCGGAAGGCGAGCCCGTCATCGTCGACAGCCATGCGCAGGGTCGTGCGAAAGCCCCACGGGTCGAGGGCAGGGCCGACACGCACGTCGGCGTCGACGAGACCGCCCGTGCGCGCCAGCGCCTCGACCACGATCGCCCGCTTGAGCTCGACCTGGCCGGCGGGATCGATGTGCTGCCACGAACAGCCGCCGCAGCCGGCGGTCACGAAACGACACGGTGGCGTGGTGCGCAATGGCGACGCCGAGACGACTTCGTCGGCCACACCTCGGGCATAGTCGCGCCACTCAGCCGTGACGCGAGCCCGGACGGTCTCGCCCGGGAGCGCGCCCTGGAGGAAGACGATCCGCCCCGACGGCTCCCGAGCCAAGGCGTCACCACCCGCGACGAGCCGCTCCGCCCGCAGCTGCACCACCGCCATCGGACGAATGGTAGGTCGTCGGTGGTTGACTGGTGACCAGCCATGTCTCGCACGCGCGCGTACCGGAAGGGCGTCCTGGAGGACGAGAACTTCCCCGTCAGTCAGGTGTCCGAGCACCTCGACGTGGCCGACACCATCGTCTGGGTCGACCTGTGCGCCCCGTCGGCCGACGAACTCCACGAGCTGGCGGCGGAGCTCGGGCTCCACGAGCTCGCGGTGGAGGACGCCCTGGAGTCCCACCAGCGCCCGAAGCTCGACCACTACCCCACCCACCTCTTCCTGTCGTGCCACATGGTCGAGCTGCGCGACGGCGAGCTGATCGTCCACGAGATCGATGCCTTCATCAACCAGCGCTGGCTGATCACGGTGCGGAAGTCGGAAGGGTGCGACATCGATTCCATCGTCGCCCGCTGGGACCAATCGCCCGACCTCGCCACCTATGGAGTGCCGTATTTCCTCTATGGGCTCCTCGACGTCGTCGCCGACAGCTACTTCGACGTCGTCGAGTCCTTCGACACTTATTACGAGTCGGTCAGCGACAGCCTGTTCGCCGACCAGCCCATCGACCCGTCGGGGCAACGCAACCGGTTCGAGATGCGCCAGGCACTGGTCAAGGTGTACCGCCTCGTGACGGGCCTCCGCGAGGCCGTCGGGTCGCTGCTCCGGCGGGAGAAGGGCGTCATACCGACGGTCCTCGACCCGTACTTCCAGGACGTCTACGACCACATCCTGCGGGCCAGCGACTCGATCGACACCTTGCGCGACCTCGCCGCCAGCGTCGTGGAGACCAACCTCGCGCTGCGCGACTTCCGGCAGAACCAGATCACGAAGAAGGTCACGAGCTGGGCCGCCATCATCGCCGTCCCCACCCTCATCACGGGGTACTACGGCATGAACGTCCGCTATCCGGGGCTGAACACGACGTGGGGGTTCGTCGTCTCCGTGGTGCTCCTGCTGGGTTGCTCGCTGAGCCTCTACATGGTGTTCAAGCGCAAGGGCTGGCTCTGACCGATGGCCCCCTTCGATCTCGACGGTCGGACCGCACTCGTGACGGGTGCCGGGCGCGGCATCGGTGCGGCGGTGGTGCGCGCGCTGGACGCCGCCGGCGCGCGTGTGGCGTTGGTGGCTCGGAGCGAGGACGAGCTGCGCAAGGTCGCCGCCGACCTCACCCACGACCCGGTCGTGTTGCCGGCCGACCTGGCCTCGGCAACGGCACCGTCGGACGTGGCCCGGGACGCGCTGGCGGCGTTGGGCGGACGCGTCGACGTTCTCGTGAACAACGCCGCGGTGGCCCTGCGTAAGCCGTCCGACGAACTGACGGCGGACGAGATCGACGGCATGTACCACGTGAACGTCCGCGCCGTCCTCCTGCTGTGCGCGGCCGTCGTGCCGGCGATGGTGAGGCACGGTGGCGGGTCGATCGTCAACGTGTCGTCGGTGTCGGGGATTCGGGGGACGCCGCGCCGCGCCGCGTACGCGGCGACGAAAGCGGCGCTCGACGGCATCACCCGCGCCCTGGCGATGGAGTACGGGCCGCGGGGCGTGCGCGCCAACTCGGTTGCGCCGGGCGTCGTGGTCACCGCCTTGTGGCGAGAGTTGCTGGCGCGCGACGGCGTCGAGGACACGATCGTGGGCCAGACGGCACTGCGGCGTCTGGCGACGCCTGAGGACATCGCCGACGTGGTCGTGTTCCTGGCGTCGGACGCGGCCCGCTTCGTCACCGGCGAGGTCCTGGCCGCAGACGGGGGCATGCGAGCCACGCTCAACCTCTATCCGCAGGTCTGACCGGTAGCGTGGACGGGTGGTGAGCCGCCCGATCCTTATCGTGCCGTCGGTGCTGCCAGCCGACTTCGCCCGCCTCGGTGAGGAGGTGGCCGCCCTCGAGGCCGCCGGCGCCGACCGCATCCAGTGGGACATCATGGACGGCCAGTTCGTGCCCAACATCACGCTGGGGCCCGACATCGTGGCGGCGGGGCGCAAGCACACCGGGCTGCCGTTCGAGGCCCACCTCATGGTGCGGACGCCCGAACTGCTGGCCGAGCGGTTCGTCGACGCCGGCTGCGAACGGCTGATCATCCACGCCGAGTCGGTGGTGCACCTGCACCGCACGCTCGGCTTCGTCCGCTCGCTCGGCGTCCGGGCCGCCGTGGCCATCAGCCCGGCCACACCGGCGGTGGCGGTGGCGCACGTGCTCGACCTCGTCGACATGGTGCTCGTGATGACCGTGAACCCCGGGTTCGGCGGCCAGGCCTACATCGCCACGATGGAGCCGAAGATCGCCGAGGTGCAGGCGCTGATCGACGCGTCCGGCCTCGACGTCGACGTGGAGGTCGACGGCGGCATTGCCCCAGACACCGTGGCCGGCGCCGCCGCCGCCGGGGCCAATGTGCTGGTCGCCGGGTCCGCCCTGTTCGAGGATCCCGAGGGGCTCGAGCACGCCGTCACCGACCTGCGCACCCGGGCCGAAGCCGTGCGCTGACAGCCGGCCGCCGCCGGCCGCGTCCGCCCCAAAAGCGCGCCAGTGGCGCCCGTTGGTGCGGAATCCGCCCCAGGATCAGACACAAGCGCAGGCCGAGCGGCCGATCCGGAGCGGCGTGATCATCATGGCTGTCACACCCCCTCCGTACGATCGGAACGTGGCTTTCACCGTCCATCCCGTGCGCTACGGCGCCCCGGCCCTCGACCGCCTCACCGCGCTCGTGGCGGAGGCCCAGGCGGCCGATGCGCTGGCGCCTGTCACGGTGGTGGTGCCCACCAACTATGTCGGTGTCGCCACCCGGCGCGCCCTGGGCCGGCGCGGCGGCATCGCCAATGTGTCGTTCCTCACCGTCTATCGCCTGGCCGAGTTGCTCGGCGCGTCCACGCTCGCCGCCGCCGGGCGCCGGCCCGTGTCCACACCGGTCGTCGCCGGCGCCATCCGCCAGGTGCTCCAGCAGGCGCCGGGCGTCTTCGCCGGCGTCCGTGAGCACCCGGCCACCGAGGAGGCGCTCCTCGCCGCCCATCGAGAGCTCCGCGACGTCCGCGAAGGCACGCTGCGCGTCCTTGCCGCGGCGTCGGCCCGGGCTGCCGACGTCGTGCGCATCCACCGGGCCGTCACGGCGGCGCTCGCCCCGCAGTGGTACGACGAAACCGATCTTCTCGCCGCCGCTGCCGGCGCACCGCCCGTCCCGCTCGGCACCCTCGTCGTCTACCTGCCGCAGTCGTTGTCGATCAGCGCGGCGCGGTTCCTGGCCGCCCTCGGCGGGCGCGTCACGGGCCACGTCGTCGCGGGTGTCACCGGTGACGAGGTCGCCGACGCCGCCGTGCGTCGGTCGATAAGGCGGCTCGGGCTCGAACCTCCGGCCGTCCACGGCGACCCCACCCTGCCCGACGACATCCACGTGGTCAGCGCCGCCGACGCCGACGACGAGGTGCGGGCCGCCGTCCGGGAAGTCGTCGCCGCCGCCCGCCGCGGCGTCCCGCTCGAACGCATCGCGCTCTGCTACGCCACCGCTGACCCCTACGCGCGACTCGCCGGCGAACTGCTCGATGCCGCCGGCATCGCGCGCAACGGCCGCGCCACGCTCGCCTTGCGCGAGCGGGTCGCGGCCCGCACGTTGCTCGGCCTGCTCGCCCTGCCCGACCGCGGCTTCCGCCGTGACGAGCTGTTCACCCTTCTCGCTGGCGCGCCGGTGCGCGGCACCGACGGTGTGCGCGTCCCCACCTCGGCGTGGGAGCGCGTGTCCCGCGAGGCCGGCGTGGTCGCCGGGGCGGGCCAGTGGGACGTCCGCCTGGCCGCCCTCGCCGCCGCCCAGCACGCCGAGGCCGACGTCATGCGGCGGGCGCCCGAGGAGGTGCCCGAATGGCTGGTCGAACGGGCCGAACGACAGGCCCGGCGGGCCGAGGAGCTGCGCGCCTTCGCCCTGGAGTTGATCGGGCGGCTCGATGCGCCCGCCCTGCCGTCCACCTGGGAGGGACTTGCCCGCCTCTGCCGCGACCTCGTGGGCCGCTACCTCGGGGGTGACGTGGCGCGGGCGTCGTGGCCCGAGGCCGAGCGGGTGGCGGCCGAGAAAGTCCTGACCGCCGTCGACCGGCTCGGCGGTCTCGACGCCGTCGACCCCGCGCCCACTGTCGAGCGCTTCCGCCGCACGCTCGAGCTCGAGCTCGACGCCGACCTCGGCCGGGTCGGGCGTTTGGGCGACGGCGTGTTCGTCGGGCCGATCGGCCTCGCCCTCGGCCAGGATCTCGACGTCGTCATCGTCCTCGGTCTGGCCGAGGGCACGTTCCCGGCCCGGCCCGTCGACGACGCCCTCCTACCCGACCGCGAACGGGCCCGCGCCGGTGGCGAGCTCCCGCT
>DASXAI010000321.1:0-3820 GCA_036406775.1 Acidimicrobiales bacterium | reverse complement strand
CTGGGCGCCGACACCGTGTGCGAGCCCGACGAGGTGCCGCGGCTCGTGCGCCGTATCACCGGCTCGATGGCCTACGGCGACCAGCTCACCGGCGGCGCCGACGCCGTGCTCGACTGCGTCGGGTCGGAGACGTCGATCCAGCAGAGCCTCGCGCTCGTGAAGCCACGGGGCCGGGTCACGCTCGTCGGCATGCCAGCCGTCGTGAAGCTCAACCTCACCACGCTGTGGCACCGCGAGACGGAGCTCACCGGCGCCTACGCCTACGGCACCGAGGTGCTGCCCTCGGGCGAGCGGCGTCGCACGTTCGACCTCGCCTTCGAGCTCGTGCGCACCGCCCGCCTCGGCCGGCTCGTGTCCGCCACGTACCCGCTCGCCGACTACAAGGCCGCCATCGAACACGCTGCCTCGGCCGGGCGCCGGGGCGCGGTGAAGGTGGCCTTCGACATGCGGCAGGAGAAGGAGCGCAACCGCTGATGCCCCGTCCCGGCTTCGTCCTCGACGTCGACCGCTCGACACCGCCCACGTTGTTCTGGCACGGAGAGGGCTTCCGCCTCGAGAAGCTGCCGGCGGGACGGTCGCGCGTCATCTACCCGCCCGAGCCGCTGGCGGCGTTGAAGGACGTCGACGCCGCCATCCGCCACGCCCTGCTCCATCCCGTCGACAGCGATCCCCTGCCGGCGCTCCTGTTCCCGGGCATGAAGCTCACCATCGCGTTCGACGACATCTCGCTGCCGCTGCCGAAGATGCGCCGCCCGGACTCGCGCCAGCGCGTCATCGAAGCCGTGCTCGACATGGCGGCGGAGGCGGGCGTCGACGACGTGCACCTCATCGCCGCCCTCGCCCTCCACCGCCGCATGACCGAGGCCGAGCTCCGCCACGCCGTGGGCGACCGCGTGTACGACGCCTTCGCGCCCCGTGGTCTCCTCTACAACCACGACGCCGAGGATCCCGACGCCATGGCGTTCCTCGGCACCACACCCCACGGCGAAGAGGTCGAGATCAGCAAGCGGGCGGCCGAGTCCGACCTGCTCGTGTACGTCAACATCAACCTCGTGGCCATGGACGGCGGCTGGAAATCGACGGCCACCGGACTGGCGTCGTACCGCAGCCTGCGCCATCACCACAACGTCCACACCATGCGCCACTCGACGTCGTTCATGGATCAGGAGCGGTCGGAGCTCCACTCCTCGAACCGGCGCATGGGAACGGTGATCCGCGAGGCGGGCGTCAAGGTCTTTCAGATCGAGACCACCCTCAACACGGACACGTTCCCGCCGCCGTTCAACTTCCTCGCCAAGCGGGAGTGGGAGTGGACGGCACGCGACCGCGCCACATACCTGGCGACGGCGGGCAGCCTGAAGCGGACACCGAGCGGCATGGCCCGCAAGATCTTCCAGTCGATCGAGGCGCCGCACCAGATGACGAGCGTGCAGGCCGGCGACGTCGATGCCGTCCACCGCGTCACCACGCAGAACGTGTACCGCCAGCAGCTCGTCGAGGTCGAGGGCCAGACCGACATCCTCACGATGGGGATCCCGTACATCTGCCCCTACAACGTGAACTCGGTGATGAACCCGATCCTCGTGATGTGCACCGGGCTCGGGTACTTCTTCAACCTGTATCGGGGCCGGCCGCTGGTGCGGGAAGGCGGCGTGGTGATCATGACCCACCCGACGCCGTGGGAGTTCCACCCCGTGCACCACCCGAGCTACATCGACTTCTTCGAGCAGGTGCTGGCCGACACCACCGACCCGGCCGAGATCGAGAAGAAGTACGAGCGCGACTTCGCCGAGGACGAGTGGTACCGGCACCTCTACCGCACGAGCTACGCCTACCACGGCGTGCACCCGTTCTACATGTGGTACTGGGGCGCCCACGGCATGCAGCACGCCGGGCGCGTCATCATCGTCGGCGGCGACCCGAAGGCGGTGCGCCGGCTGGGCTTCATGCCGGCGTCCACCCTCGACGACGCGCTCGAGATGGCCACCGACGTGGTGGGCCGCCAGCCCACCGTCACCCACGTGCACACGCCACCGCTGCTGCTGGCGGATGTCACGTGAGCCGGAACGAGCGGGTCGACCGCGCCGTCGAGGCTGTCCGGGACGGCTCGCACCGCGTGCGTTCGGTCGTGGCCAACCGCGGCTTCCCCTACCGGTCGCCGACGGTGCCGCGTGGCGTCGCCGTGCCGCCGAAGAAGAAGCACACGGGCGCCGACTTCGACACCGACTGGGCCCGCACGCCCGTGGCACGGGCGACGCGGACCATGCTGGTGAACGGCCCGCTGCGCGGCTTGGTGAAGGCCGTCGCCGACCCGGAGGTCGTCGGGCTCGACCGCCTCGCCGACCTGCGGGCGTCGATCGAGGAGGACGAGCCGGCGCCGCCGGTGGTCTTCGCCGCCAACCACGCCAGCCACGTCGACGCCCCGCTCCTCCTCACGTCGGTGCCGGCGCCGTGGCGGTCGCGGCTCGTGGTGGGGGCGGCCGCCGACTACTTCTTCGCCACTCGCGTCACCGGGGCGCTGTCGGCACTGGCGCTCGGCGCCATCCCGATCGACCGGAGCCGGGTGAACCGGCGCTCGGCCGACCTGGCGTCGTCGCTCATCGACGAAGGATGGTCGCTGCTGATCTTCCCCGAGGGCGGCCGCTCCCCCGACGGCTGGGGCCAGCCCTTCCGGGGCGGTGCCGCCTTCCTGTCGATCCGGTCCGGCGTACCGGTGGTGCCGGTCCACCTCGACGGCACGGGCGCCATCCTCGGCCGCGGCATGAAGCGCCCGAAGCCCGGCCGCACGAAGGTCACCTTCGGCGCGCCCCTCATGCCGCGCGAGGGCGAGGACGCCCGTCGCTTCGGCGAGCGCATCGAGGCCGCGGTCGCGGTGTTGGGCGACGAGGCCATCACCGACTGGTGGTCGGCCCGCCGCCGCGCCGCCGCCGGCGAGACCCCGGCCCTCACCGGCCCGGCCTACACCGGCTGGCGCCGGGCGTGGGCCCTGAGCGAGCACCGGGCCCGCGGCAAGGCGGGCCAGCGCCGCCGCCAACGCCGCTCGTGGCCCTCGTTCGACTGACTCCCTCAGCGATCTGACGCGCTTTCGCGACCTTTACGACACATATCGCGCACCAGAACGGAGGAATCAGGCTCCGAGCGACTCCTCGAGGCGCGCCAGCCGCGCTTCGAGGTCGGCGACGCGGGCCTCGAGGTCGGCGACACGGTCGGAGCGGGGCGGGGCGGCGGGCCGGTCAGCGTCGGCGTCCGCCGCCGCGTCCGGGACAGGTGTCGCCTCCTCGGCCACGAGCTGACGCCACCGCGGCTCTCTCGCGCCGGCGATGCGCTCGACGACCGGCGGCTCCCGCGTCGCCAGGCCGTCGAGCGTCGACTCGAGCTCGCCCGAGCCGAACGCGTGCAGCCGCTCGGTGCGGGTGCGGAGCTCGGCCACGGTCTGCGGGCCCCGCAGCAGCAGCACGGCCAGCACCGCTTGCTCCGGCCCGTCGACGCCGAGGGCGTCCTTGGCGACGTGGCGGTACTTCGTGGCCCGCTCCCCCGACCCCGGGTACACGACGCGGGCGAACCCGACGGCCTTCAACGCCAAGGCGGCCGACTCCACCAGGTGCTCCGACAGCGACATCACCGGATCCCGGTTCGACGTCTGGTTGCACGCCGTCGTGAGGGCCTTCAGCGTGAGCGGGTACACGTCGGGAGTGGTCGCCTCTTTCTCGATGAGGCAACCGAGCACACGGGCCTCGGTCGTGGTGAGCACCCTGGAAGGGTAGGGCTACGGTCACGCCATGCTCCGCCTGCGCCAGGTCGTCGTGGTCGCCGAGGACCT
>DASXAI010000320.1:0-3664 GCA_036406775.1 Acidimicrobiales bacterium | reverse complement strand
CGTCGAGCGGATCATCGGCCACAAGACCGGGACGGGAGGCACCGCGGGCGTGCCCTACCTGCGGGAGCGGCTGCAGGTGGTGTTGTTCCCCGAGCTCTGGGACGTCAGGACCGAGTTGTAGGTGGACGACCGGGATCTGCTGGGGCCGGCCGGCGCCACGGCGGCGGCCGAGTTGGAGGAGGCCGATCCTGTCCGGAGCCGGCGCGACCGCTTTCTCGTTCCGCCGGGCGTGGCCTACCTGGCCGGGAACTCGCTCGGGCTCCAGCCCCGCGCCGCCCGCGACGCCGTCGACGAGGTGCTCCACGCGTGGGCCTCGTGGGGCGTCGACGCCCATCTCGAAGGGGCGCATCCGTGGGTCCCGTACCACGAGACGATGCGGGACACCGTGGCCGCGTTGGTGGGGGCCGTCCCGGGTGAAGCTGTCGTGATGAACAGCCTCACCATGAACCTCCATCTGATGATGGGCTCGTTCTACGTGCCGACCGCCGAACGGCACCGCATCGTCATCGAAGCCGACGTGTTCCCGTCGGACCGCTACGCACTGATGGGCGTGGCGCGCGCCCACGGGTTCGATCCCGACGAGGCTGTCGTGGTCCTGGCGCCGCGGTCCGGCCAACCGAACCTTGGCCCGCAGGACGTCATCGACTATCTGCAGCGCGAGGGCAGCTCGGTGGCCGTCGTGGTCCTCAGTGCGGTCGACTTCCGCACCGGCGCCCTGTTCGACATCCCGACGATCACGGCGGCCGCCCACGACGCCGGCGCCCGCATGGGCTGGGACCTGGCCCATGCCGTCGGCAACGTGCCGCTCCATCTCCACGAGTGGGAGGTCGACTTCGCTGTCTGGTGCCACTACAAGTACGTGAACTCGGGTCCCGGCGCCGTCGGCGGCTGCTTCGTCCACGAGCGCCACGGGAACGATCCTCGCCTCGTCCGGCCCGGCGGCTGGTGGGGTCACGATCCGGCATCCCGCTTCGCCATGCCGTTCGCCTTCACACCGGCACCGGGCGCCGAGGGCTGGCAGGTCTCGAATCCACCGATCCTCGCGATGGCGCCTGTGCGCGTCGCGCTCGACATGTTCGCCGAGGTCGGCATGGAGCAACTGCGGGCCCGGAGCGTTCGGTTGACCGGCTTCCTGGAACGCCTACTCGATCTGGTGGCGGCCCGGCGGCCCCTCGAGGTCCTCACGCCGCGCGACCCGGAGCGCCGAGGCGCGCAGCTCAGCGTGGCGGTCGACGATGCCGCGACGATTACGGACGCGTTGTTCGCGAAGCACGGTGTGCGCGCCGACGACCGGCCGCCGAACATCATCCGCTTGGCCCCGGTGCCGCTGTACAACACCTATGACGACTGCTGGCGCGCCGCTCGGGCGCTCGACGACGTGCTGGCGTAGGGCCACCGTCGGTCGTCACACCAGTCGCGGCATCACTTCCTCGAGGAAGCGTTGGTTGGCGGCGTCGGCCAGTTCCGGATCCTCACCCCGGCTGGCGCCCCCGATGTGGAAGCGGTCGATGCCCAGTTCGACCAGCTCGAGGAGGCGGTCGACGCAGTAGCCGGCCGGTCCGAGAATGGCGAACCGTTCGGCGAACTCGCGATCGATGACGTCGGCCTGCGGGCCGGTACGGGCGTGGCGGTACATGTCGTACGCCTTCGGGACGTCGAGCATCATCTTGGCGTCGCGCTCGCTGACGACGCCGTGGACCCGGCCGTGCATCGCCGAGAACCGGACGAACGTGGCGATGCCGCCCTTGCTCAGGGCGAAGGCCCGGTCGCGGTCGTCGTCGACGACGACGGTGACGATCGCACCGAGGGCGACCTCCGGGCGAGCCGACCGGGCCAGATCGACTCCCCACTGGACGCGTTTCGGATCGGCCCCGAGCGCGAACGTCACCCGGTCGCCCAGCTCGGCCGCCACCTTGATCACCTCGGGGCCCGTCGCCGCCGTCCAAATCGGAACCCGGCGCGAGCCGGGGTCGACGCCGAGGTGGCGAAGCTCGTCGATCCACATCAAGCGGCTCTCTTGGGGCACCACGCCGAGCGGCAGTCCGGCGCCCACCCGGCCGGACGCTCCTTGCGCGGCTTGGTCGATGGGGACGGCGGCACCGGTCAAGTAGCGGCGCTGCATCTCGAGGAAGTCACGGAAGGCGCGCACCGACACGGGCGCCAGCCCGATGTGGGCGAGGGCCGAGTCACCGCGGCCGACGCCCAACTCGACGCGGCCGCCCGACTCGATGTCGGCGCACAAGATGGCGGAGGCGGTCACGGCGGGGTGGCGGGTGTACGGGTTCGTCACGCCGGTGGTCAACCGGAGCGTCGTGGTGGCCGCCGCCACGGTCCCGAAGGCGACGAACGGGTCACCGGACATGTTCTGGGAGTCGCCGAGGGTCACCCCGGTCCAGCCTTCGGCCTCGGCCCGGCGGGCGGCCGGTCCGACGAGTCGGGGCAGGGTCCGGGCGTGGGTCCAGAACTCGAGTGGCGTGGTGGCCATCGGTTCAGACCTTGGCGACGGCGTCCGTGGCGAGGGCGGCATCCTCGGGCGAGAGCCGCCATTGCGCGGCGGCGGCGTTGGCGGCGGCCTGGCCGGGCTTGGCGGCGCCGGCGATCACCGTGGCCACCGTCGGTTGGGCCAGGAGCCACGCCATGGCCAGCTCCAGCAGCGTGTGGCCCCGCTCGGACGCAAAGGCGTCGAGGGCGTCGAGCCGGGCGAAGGTCTTCTCGCTGAACAGACGGGCCTGCGCGTCGGGTGCGACCTGGTCGACGAGGCGTGTGCCCGACGGGAGCACGTCGCGCCGGTACTTCCCGGTCAGCATGCCGCTGGCCAGCGGGTAGTAGGGGATGAACGCCATGCCCAGCTCCTGGCAGGCGGGGATCTCATCGTCGAGGGCGTTGCGTCTGAACAGGTTGAGGGCACTCTGCGCGCTCTTGAAGGGCGGTACGCCCGCCGCCGTCGCGGCGGCGGCCGCATCGCGCAGCGACTGGCCGTTGCGGTTGCAGCACCCGATCTCCCGCACCTTGCCCCCTTCGACCATCTCGTGCAGGGCCCCCAGCGTCTCCTCGATGGGCACAGTGGTATCGGGCATGTGGAGCTGGTAGAGGTCGATGTAGTCGGTCTGCAGCCGGCGCAGACTGTCGTCGATGGCGATGCGGGCCCAGCGGGCGCTGCCGCCGCCTCGGCCCTCGGTGTCGGCGTGGGGCGGGATGCCGAACTTCGTTGCGATCAGCACGTGGTCCCGGTGCGCCTTGAGGGCCTGGCCCAGGATCTCCTCCGAGCGCCCCCATCCCTCGGGATCGCTCGGGTCGGCGTAGTTCATGCCGTATTCGTCGGCCACGTCGAAGAACGTGATGCCGGCGTCGACCGCCTCGCCCACCACCTGGAGGCTGGTGGCCTCGTCACACGCGGCGGTGCCGAGCTGGTTGCAGCCGAGGCCGACCACGGACGTTGACAGCACGCCGATCGAGCGGGTTTCCACGGGCGGCGAGCGTAGTCATGGGGTCAGGTGCCTGCCGCCGCCCGGATGGCTCGTCCGAGGGCCTCCACGCCGTGCACCAGCTCGGCTTCGGGGACCGGCAGGAAGGCGAGGCGGAGGAACCGGCGGCCGCTGGCGTCGTTCGTGAATCGCTCGCCGGGACGGCACGCGACGCCCTCCTCGGCCATGCGGACGCGCAC
>DASXAI010000319.1:0-6877 GCA_036406775.1 Acidimicrobiales bacterium | reverse complement strand
TTGTAACTACAGCGATGGCATCGGTTGAAGCCGGTCGGCGCGAGCCGCACCGTTCGGCCAGCAGCACCCTCAAACACCACACCCCGTGGCCACAGCAGGGAGGCCAGGCAACGATGCGGGACATTGAGCAAGAGGAACGAGGCTGGCAGGACTACGCCAACTGCCTGGGGGTCGACCCCGACCTGTTCTTCCCGGAGCGCGGCGCCTCCACGCGGGAGGCCAAGGAGGTCTGCCGCGGCTGCGTCGTGCGGGAGGAGTGCCTCGAGTACGCCCTGGCCAACGGCGAGAAGTTCGGCATCTGGGGCGGGTTGTCGGAGCGGGAGCGGCGTCGTATCCGCCGCCAGCGGGCCCAGGCCGCTCGCCGGACGGCTACGGCCTGAAGGCGAGCCTGGCCTCGATCGTGCGGTCGGGGTCGAGATCGAGTTCTCTCCAGCGCGACGGCGGAATGTGATCGAGCACGGCGGCGGGCACCAGTCCCACCAGTTCGGCTCCGGCCACGCGCGCCCCGGCGGCGACGGCGTCGTACGCCTCGGCCGGCCCGGTGACCTCCGGCGCCACGAGGTTCATCGAGACCTGGACCCGGTCACCGCAGGAGAGGCCCAGCGCCCGCACGGTGGGGGACCGCACGGCGGCGGCGATCTCGCGGGCCCGGGCCAGGTCCGGCTCGGCCAGCCACACGTTGTAGGCGACCATCACCGGGCGAGCGCCGACGCAGCACGCCCCCGCCGTCGGGTGCGGCGTGGGTGGCCCCACATCGGGTGCCAACGAACCGAACGCATGCCGGCGCACCTCCGGAAGCGAGCGCTCGGGGCCGTAGACGAAGCACGGCACGGCGAGCTCGTCGGCCAGCCAGGCGGCGAAGGCATCCCGAGCGGCAATGGCGTCGGCGAGGGCGGCCCCGGCGAGCGGCGCGAACGGCACGACGTCGACCACGCCGAGGCGGGGATGCACGCCCTGGTGCGGGCGGAGGTCGAGGCGCTCGACGGCGGCCGCCGCCAGCCGACGGGGCGCGGCCGTCCCGACCAGCGTGAAGACGCTGCGGTGATGGTCGCGATCGGCGTGACGGTCGAGGAGATCGGGACCGGCGGCTTGGGCCAGTTCGGCCAGCACGACTGGGTCCCGGCCCTCGCTCACGTTGACGACGCACTCCAGCATTGGTGGCGGTTCTCCCGAATCGTTCGGGCGCGATGGTCGCTGACCAGGGACGCGGTGCTACCGTCAGGGCATGTTCGCATTCCTCGAGGGGCCGGAGTTGATCATCGTGTTGATCATCGTCCTGCTCGTCTTCGGTGGAAGCCAATTGCCGAAGCTCGCCCGTTCGCTCGGTCAGGCCCAGAAGGAGTTCAAGCAGGGCCTCTCCGAGGGCAACAAGGACGACGACGCCGCCAGCAAGGGCGACACCACCAACAAGTGACGTCGCCGCGGTAGGCGGGAACCAACCGCCCCCGCGCGTCGTTGCCGTGCCGGACCCGTCGCAACCCGAGGGGTTTTCGACCCAGGCACCCACCTGGGAGGAGATTGCTCGTGACCACGGGCGGTTTCTCTACACGGTGGCTTTCCGGCTGACGGGGAACTACGACGACGCGCAGGATCTCGTCCAGGAGGTGCTGCTCCGGGTGCGCCGGGGCCTCGCCACCTACCAGCCGGGGTCCCTGGAGGGTTGGTTGAGCCGGATCACGACGAATGCGTTCTTGGACGAGGTGAGGCGCCGCAAGCGGCGCCCGCTCGACGTCGTCTCCGACCTCCCCGAGCGCACGCTCGGAGTCGACGCCGACCCCGACGAGACCATCGCCAAGACGCGGCTGCCCGAAGACGTCCAGGCCGCCTTGGCCGCGCTGCCCGACGACTTCCGCGCCGCCGTGGTGCTGTGCGACGTCGTCGGCCTCGACTACGCCGAGATCGCCGACTCGCTCGCCATCCCGCCCGGCACGGTCCGCAGCCGTATCCACCGCGGCCGCGCCCTGCTCCGGAAGGCCCTGTCGTGACGGCCGTCAGCGCCTGGCCGCCCCCGCCGCCGCCCGAGCATCCCGAGGAACTGCTGTCGGCCTACCTCGACGGTGAGGTCACGGCCGACGAGCGCGCCTACGTCGAGGAGCATCTGACGACCTGCTCGACCTGCCGAGCGGAGTTCGAGGAGGAGCGTGACGTTCGCGCCGCCGTACGGTCGTTGCCGCCCGTCGATCCCCCGTTCGGGTTCTTCGAGCGCGTCCTGCGGGAGGGCCCGACCGATCCGGCCGAGCCCAAGAAGCGCCGGTTCAAGTTCGGCATGGCCAACCTCGTCGCGACCGCGGCGGCGTGGATCCTGGTGCTCGGTGTGGCCAACCTGAACTCGCACGGCGGCTCGGTGAACCCCGAAGCCAACGGCTACGTCACCGCCCACGCGTCCGTCCTACCGAGCTTCGGGACCGCGTCCGGCGGCTCGAAGGAGGCCAAGCGCTACGACGTGCCCGATCGCCTGGCCGGCACCTATCAACTCGTGGACGAGGTCGACACCGATGGCTTCCCGCAGCTGATCTATTCCGACGGCCAAAAGACACTGTCGGTCTTCGTGCGGCCCGGCCATCTCAACACGAACGCCCTTCCCGACGACGCCAAGCCGGTGCAGGTCAACGGGTCCATGGCGTGGGAGGTGCCCTCCGGCGACACCGAGGTCATCTTCCTGCAACGCCCGGGCGCCGTGGTGGTGATCGTGGGGGCGGGGCAGGACGCGGCGGCGTCGGACATGGCGTCGACGGCGCCGCGCGCTGATGGCGACGATTCGATCCTCGACCACTTACGGGGTGCGGGCGAAGGGCTCCTGGAGACGTTCGGCTTCCAGGGCTGAGTTCCGAAATTCGCCTCAGGCGTGAGTTGGGGCGGAATCCGCACCAACGGGCGCCCCTGGCGCAAATTTGGGCGCGAGCGTCAGGCGACGGAGACGGACAGGCGACGGCGCTTGAGGATGCGGCGGCGCTCACGCTCCGACGTACCGCCCCACACTCCGTGGTCGATGCGGTTGACGAGGGCGTACTCCAGGCACGGGGACGTGACGGGGCAGTTGACGCAGATCCGACGGGCGCGATCGACGCCCACGCCGTCGCTCGGGAAGAACACGGCAGGCGGGTGATTGCGGCAACTGCCCTCGGCCATCCAGCCGGTGTCGGTGTCGTCGTGCATCGTGTCTCCTCGTCTGTCGGCGCTTTAGAAGCGCTGAATCGCCCGCTCCGGTTCCCGACAGAAATTCGG
This sequence comes from Acidimicrobiales bacterium, assembly GCA_036406775.1. Lineage (GTDB taxonomy): Bacteria > Actinomycetota > Acidimicrobiia > Acidimicrobiales > Ilumatobacteraceae > DASXAI01. The sequence goes on along the minus strand of DASXAI010000319.1, from coordinate 3,652 downwards.
TGATCCCGGGAACTTGACGATCCGCCCGTCCGTTCGGTTCCCGGAAAACCCCGACAGCGTACCCCCGGAGCCTCCACATGACCAATGGGAACGATTTCCTGCCCTCTACGACGGGCCAGCCGGCCGACCATGACGCCGGCGTGACGAACGCCACCTCCACCGCCTCCTTCCCGCCGCCGGCGCCGTCCACGGCTCCGCTGCCGCCGCCGGTGCCCGCTGCACCCCGCTCCCGCCACACGACTCGCGCCGCACTCGTCGGCGGGCTCGTCGGCGCGGTGGTAGCGGGCGGCGTCGCCTTCGGCACCGTCAAGGCGACGGACAACGACCACGCCGCCGCCGCCGCCAACCGCCCGGCCGCCTCTGTGCTCAATCTGCCCAACGCCGTCGCTGACGGGATCGACGTGCACGGCGTGCTCGACAAGATCGGCAACGCCGTCGTGTCCATCGAGGTCGGCACCCAGCAGGGCAACAGCGTCCTGCAGAACGGCGCCGGCTCTGGCTTCGTCATCTCGAGCGACGGCTTCGTCGTCACGAACAACCACGTGGTCGAGGGCTCCAACGCCATCACCGTGAAGTTCACCGACGGCACCACCGAGCAGGCCACGGTTGTCGGCACGTCGGCGCAGCACGACGTGGCCGTGGTGAAGATCAACAACATCCACGGCGCCACGCCGCTGAAGCTGGCCGACACCACCAACCTCCGCGTCGGTGACGACGTCCTCGCCATCGGCAATGCACTCGATCTCGGCGACAGCCCCACGGTGACCCTCGGCATCGTGTCGGCCAAGAACCGTTCCATCGACACCCAGTCGGAGACGGGCGCGGCCGAGCACCTCACCGGCCTCATCCAGACCGACGCCGCCATCAACCCCGGCAACTCGGGCGGTCCGTTGGTGAACGCCGCCGGCGAGGTCGTCGGCATCAACTCGGCCGGCGTGCAGGGCGCCAACAACATCGGCTTCGCCATCGACATCAACAGCGTGAAGAGCATCATCACGGAACTCGAGCAGGGCACGAACGTCGACGCGACGGCGCCCTTCCTCGGTGTGGCGACCGTGTCGGTGAGCGACCTCGACGCCCAGACCAAGCAGCAGTTCGGCGTGACGGTCGACAGCGGCCTGCTCGTGCAGACCGTGTCGTCGGGTTCGGGTGCCGAGAAGGCGGGTCTCGAGGAAGGCGATGTCATCACCAAGGTCGACGGCAAAGACGTGAAGACCACCGACGACCTCCGCACCGCCATCCAGGCCAAGAAGGCGGGTGACACGCTCACCATCGAAGTGCAGCGCAACGGACAGTCCCAGAGCCTCACCGCGACGCTGGGGTCGCGAGGCGCCCAGAACAACTAGGCGGCCTTGCGCCCGGGTCGGGCCCCGCGGGGGGACGGGGCCCGGCTCGGCGATACCGTGTTCCAGATGTCCATGTCCACGCCGCCCACCGAGGTCGTCCCTCCCCGCGCCCACGCCCGGATCGTCTACCTCGGGCCCGTGTCGCCGCACTGGGAGGTCTACAGCGACTTCGGCGATCGCAGCGTGGTCGAGGAGTTCCGCGCCCGGGTGCTGGCCCGGCTCGTGCTGCTGCCGGCCGGTGATCCTCAGTTCCGCCGCAACCGCGAGCGCATCGTGCGCGACGCCGAGCGCGAAGGCATCGCCCTCGAGTGGGACCTCGGCGTCCCCGAGGGCGAAGACGACGCCTGACTCTTCTCCTCTTTCCGCCGACGTGACGGTTTTGCACCGCTGACGTTCAAAACCGTCACATCGACCTGAGGGGGACGGGTGGGCGGTGCTAGACAACGGCGGTGCGGCTGGCATGGCTGGCGACGGCGGTGATCGTCCTGGCGGCCTGCGGCTCCGACAACAGCGCCCCTACGGTCGCGACGACGGCCGCCGCCACGACCACGACGACCGCGGCAACCCCGACGGCCGCGGCGACGACCACGACAACCGCGGTGGCGAGCACCACGACCACCCAGGCCCCGACGACCACCACGCGTCCGCCGGCGACGACCTCACCGTCGACCACCGCTGCGAGCGACCGCTGCCACACGAACGAGTTGAAGGGTTCGCTCGGGACGCCGAACCCCGGTGCCGGCAACCTCTACGTGCCCCTCGTGCTCACCAATGTGAGCAGCCGGCAGTGCGTCATCGCCGGCTACCCCGGGGTGTCACTGCTCGATGCCGCCGGTGCCCAGATCGAGCAGCCGGCGGGACGGGAGCCTGGCTTCCCGGCCAACGCCGTCCCGTTGGCGCCCGGTGCGGCGGCGAGCACCGTGCTGCACACGACGCAGGAAGGCATCGCGCCGGGACCGTGCTGGCCGGAGTCGACCCAGATCAAGGTCTTCCCACCGAACGAGCTCGACGCGCTGGTGTTTCCCGGGCAGTTCAAGGTGTGCGGCGGCGCCTTCACGATCCGACCCCTCGTCGCCGGCACCACGGGAGGGGCCTGAACTCTCGATGGCCGGCGACCGACCGGTGGGAAGACGCCACTAATCTCGATCCATGTCCAGTGCGGTCATCACACCGGTGCAGGACGTCGACTCCCGGCTGCTGAACCGTGAGCTGTCGTGGCTCGACTTCAACGAGCGTGTGCTGGCGCTGGCCGACGAGACCACCGTGCCGCTGCTCGAGCGGGTGAAGTTCTGCGCCATCTTCTCGTCGAACCTCGACGAGTTCTTCCAGGTGCGTGTGGCCGCGCTCAAGGACCAGGTCGCCGCGGGCATCGTGCGACCCAGCCCCGACGGGCGGCCCCCGGCCCAGCAGCTGATCGAGATCAGCGACCGCGTGGCCGAGGTCGTCCGGCAGCAGGAGGAGCTGTTCCTCGACCATCTCGTACCGGCGCTGCGCCAGGCCGGCATCGAGCTCATCTCGTGGCAGGACCTCGACCAGGACGACCGCAAGCACCTCGTGGAGGTCTTCGAGAACCGGATCTTCCCCGTCCTCACGCCGCTCGCCGTCGACCCGGGCCACCCGTTCCCGTACATCTCCAACCTGTCGCTGAACCTCGCCGTCCTCGTGCACGATCCGGAAGAAGGCGAGCAGCGGTTCGCCCGGGTCAAAGTGCCGTCGCTGCTGCCGCGGTTCCTGCCGCTGCCCGACGGCTCACGGTTCGTGCCCTTGGAGCAGGTGATCGCCTCGCAGCTCGCCACGCTGTTCCCCGGCATGAACGTGCAGGCGCACTGGGCGTTCCGCGTCACCCGAAACGCCGACCTCACCCTCGAGGACGAAGCCGACGACCTGCTGCAGGCCGTGGAGATGGAGCTGCGGCGCCGGCGGTTCGGCCGCGCCGTGCGGCTCGAGGTCGAAGCGGGAATGTCGCCCGAGACGCTCGCCTTCCTGCTCCAGGAGCTCGACCTCGAGGAGGACGACGTCTCGGTGCTGCGATCGCCGCTCGACCTCACGGGACTGTTCCTCGTGCACGGGCTCGATCGCCCCGACCTCAAGGACGACCCGTGGCCGCCGGCGACGCAAGCCCGCCTGGCCCAGGCGTCCGAGAACGAGAAGAGCTTCTTCTCGGTGCTGCGCGAGCGCGACCTGCTCGTGCACCACCCGTACGAGAGCTTCGCCACCTCCACCGAGGAGTTCATACGCCAGGCGTCGGAGGACCCTCGCGTCCTCACGATCAAGATGACGCTGTACCGGACGTCGGGCGACAGCCC
>DASXAI010000318.1:0-3486 GCA_036406775.1 Acidimicrobiales bacterium | reverse complement strand
CGGTCCTCGCCGCCGCCGTCTCCATGAAGCTCGAACGGTCGTAGGAGCGACTCGAGTACATGCACACGTCCACCGACCCATTCTGTCGCTCAGGTGACCTGCACGATCCGCAGCACGTCGGGTGCGGCGCTCGTCGGGTGGTCGGAGGTACCGGCCAGCACGATGACGATGTCGCCGTGCGAGACGCACCCGTGACGCAAAGCCGTCTCGACGGCGAACCAGATCAGCTCGTCGGTCGTCGTGTACTCCTCCACCGGCAACGATTCGACGCCCCATGACAGCGACAGGGCGTTGAGGGTGCGGGGGTCGGGCGACAGGCCGACGAGACGGCACTCGGGACGGAACCGGGCGATCGCACGGGCGGTGCGGCCGGTGCGGGTGCAGCACAGGATGGCCGAGGCGCCGGCGTCGTGGGCCACCTGCCACGCGGCGTGCGACACGGCGCGGTACATGCGGTCGTCGCCGTCGCCCTCCCAGCTTCGTTGCTCCCGGCCCAGTGGGGCCGCCCAGTGCCGGTAGCTCGCTTCGACCTCGGCCCGGGCCGCGATCCGCGCCATCGTCTCCACGACGAGCACCGGATCGTGCCCGATCGCCGTCTCGGCCGACAGCATCAGCGCGTCGGTGCCGTCGAACACGGCGTTGGCGACATCGCTCACCTCGGCCCGTGTCGGCGCCGGGGCGCTGACCATCGTCTCGAGCATCTGGGTGGCCGTGATCACCGGCGTCCCGACGCTCACACAGTGCCGGATGATCTGCTTCTGGAGGTGCGGGACGTCCTCCAACGGGCAGTCGATGCCGAGGTCACCGCGGGCCACCATCACCGCGTCCGCGACCTCGCTGATCGCTGCCAGCTCACCCAGCGCCGATGCCGTCTCCACCTTGGCCACGATCCCCACCCGCGCCCCCACGACCTTACGAAGCCGCACCACGTCACCGGCGCGGCGCACGAAGGAGAGGCCGACGTAGTCGACGCCGGCGCCGGTGATCGCCGCCGCCAGCTCCCGGTCACGCCCCGTCGGCGCCGACATCTGCAGCCGCTCGCCCGACAGATGCACTCCGGGCCGGCCTTGCGCGTGCCCGCCGCTCTCCACCACGACGCCCAGCGACGAGGCGTCCGTCTCGACGACGCGCATCGTGATCGCGCCGTCACCGATCACCACGCGGTCACCGCGATCGACATCGTCGAGCAGTTGCGCGTAGCCGACTGAGACGACCCCCTCTGTGCTCGGCCCGTCGCCCGGGACGAGGTGGACCCTGGCACCCGGGGCCAAGTCGACGCCGCCCTCGGGGAACGATCCGGCCCGGATCTTCGGCCCCGGCAGATCAGCCAGAACGCCGATCGGACGGTCCAGCCCCGCCGCCACCTCCCGCACCTCGGCCAGCCGCCGCAAGTGGTCCTCGACGGGGCCGTGGCTGAGGTTCAGCCGCACGACGTCGACACCCGCCCGCAGCAGCGCCTCGAGATGCGCCCGATCCGGGGTGGCCGGCCCGAGCGTGGCGACGATCTTCGTCCGCAGAGCCACCGCCGTTGTCTAGCCGCTGCGCCCGCTCGCCTCGTCGTCGGGCGGGCAGGCCATCATGGCTCCGTGCCGACCGCCACCCCCTTGCCGCCGACGTGACGATTTTGCACCGCATGTGTCGATTTCCGTCACTTCGGCGCCGTGGGGTGTCCGGCGGCCGACTCCACCGTGGGTGACCAACGCGCCGCCCCGGCCCCTTGGTTGTCGTTGATCGTCGTCGTGCTCGCCCAACTCCAGATGTCGATCAATCTCAGCGTCCTGCCCGTGTCGCTCGGGCCGATCTCCGAAGACTTGGACGCGCCGGCGACGGCCACGGCCACGGCGCTTCTCATCTACTCGCTGTTCGTCGCCGCGTTCGTGATGCTGGGAGCGAAGGTCGGCAAGCTCCTGGGCGAGCGCCGCGTCTTCCAGGTCGCCGTCGTCGTGCACGGCGGGGCGATGGCTCTGATGGCGACCAGCACCGACGCCCGCACCATGAACATCGCCCAGGCGATCGCGGGACTCGCGGCCGCCGCCGGCGTGCCGACGTTCGTCGTGCTGATCGCTGCGAACTACCACCACCGCCAGCAGGAAACGGCGCTGGGGGTGCTGGCGGGCATCCCCGCCGTCGCCAGCGCCTTCACCTTCCTCGTGGCCGGGTTCCTCGCCACCGCGCTGAGCTGGCGGTATTCGTATGGGCTGATCGTGTTGCTGGCGGTCGTGGTCCTCACCGTGAGCTACCGGCTCACGCCGATCCCCCGCCAACAGGGGATCAGGATCGATGTCGTGGGTGTCGTGCTCGCGGCCTCGGCAATCGCGCTCATCCTTCTCGGATTCAACAACCTCCAGACGTGGGGACCGCTGGTGGCCCACGACAAGGCGCCGTTCTCGGTGCTGGGCGTGTCGCCGGCGCCGATGCTCGTCCTGGTGGGAATCGTCTTCGGTCAAGCGTTCTTCGCCTGGTCCAAGCGGCGTGTGGCGGCGGCCAAGCAGCCGCTACTCGCGATGGAGGTGTTGGACAGCAGCGAAGAGAAGAACGCCGTCATCGCCTTTCTGGTGGCGGGCAGCCTCGGTCTGGCGGTGGGGTTTCTCGTCCCCCTCTACGTCCAGATCGTGCAGGACCGCACGCCGCTGTACTCAGCGGTCGCGATCCTCCCCTATGCGGGTGCAGTGGCGGGGGCCGGCGTGGTCTCGGTGCGACTGTACGATCGCCTCTCACCGCGCCGACTTGGCATCGTTTCGTTCATTCTGATTGCGATCGGTCTGGGCATCGTCGCCTTCACCGTGGGCAACGACTGGGGCACCGTCGCCGTGATCGGGGGTCTGCTCCTCGTCGGCCTCGGTGAAGGCACGCAGCTGACGCTGCTGTTCAACGTGCTCGTGTCCGCGTCCCCGAAGCGATTGGCCGGCGACGTCGGCGCGTTGCGCGGCGTGGCGAACAACATGTCGAACGCGATTGGCGCCGCATTCGCCAGTGTGGTGGCGGTGGGACTGTTGGGCGTGTTCCTCGCGTCGGGCTTCGCACGGTCGGACCTTCCACCGCAGCTCGAGACGCAGGTTCTCTTCGACGACGTCGACTTCGTGACCAATCACGAGCTGAGAAGCGTGCTCGGTGCGGCCTCGGCGACACCGGAGCAGGTGGAGAAAGCGGTGACCATCAATGAGGACGCCCGGCGACACGCGTTGCAGGCGTCCTTCTTGATCGTGGCGGGCATCTCGTTGTTGTCGATCTTCCCGGCCGCGGGACTGCCGAGGTACGTGCCGGGCGAGTTGTCGGCCGAGGACATCGTGAGCGAGGCGAATGAGTCTTAGTCTCCGTAGCCGAGGGCGCGTCGCTCCAGCTCCTGTGGTTTGGCGCTGCGCTGAACGGGAGGGTCGTCGATGAGCTCGGTACCCACCCCTACCAAGGTGGCCGTTCTCACGAGTGGAGGAGATTCGGCTGGTATGAACGCGGCGGTCCGGGCGGTGGTCCGCTCCGGGCTGGCCG
>DASXAI010000317.1:0-7401 GCA_036406775.1 Acidimicrobiales bacterium | reverse complement strand
GGGCTCGAACGTCTCCACGTCGAGCCCGGCGCCCTCGAGGTACGTCTCGAGCACGGCAGCCGAGCGGATCTCCTGGCCGGACTCGGCGGTGCCGTCGTTCACGCAGGCGTTGCGGATCATCGCCTGCATCAACTCGACCGTCTCGGCCGTGGCCGTGTCCATCGCCGTTCAGGCTAGGCCGACGGCCGCCGCGCCCTCCCGGGCCATGGCGGCCGCCCACGACGGGTCGTGCAGATCACCGTTGCGACGGGCCCGCCACACATCGGCCGGGCCGGCGAGGAAGGCGTGCAGCTCGACCTGGCCGTCGGCGTCGAGGCGGGCGTGGGCGCCGACCGGCAGGTCGCAGCCGCCACCGAGCTCGGCGAGGAAGGCCCGTTCGAGATCGACGAAGCCGCGGTCGACGGCCGACTCGATGGCGCCGAGGCGACGCTGGGTGGCCTGATCGCTGGCCCGGCACTCGACGGCGAGTGCCCCTTGGCCGACTTGCGGCACCATCGTCGACACCCCGAGCACCTCGGCCGCGTGCTCGGCGAGGCCGAGCCGTTCGAGCGCGGCCTGGGCCATGACGATGGCGCCGCCGTCGGGCACCTTGGCCAGGCGGGTGTCGATGTTGCCCCGGAGGTCGATGAACGTGAGATCCGGACGGCGCGCCGCCAACTGGGCCTGGCGGCGAACGGAGCCGGTGGCCACCGTGGCCCCCGGGGCCAGGTCCTCGAGCCGGTGCCCGACGAGCGCGTCACGCGGGTCGCCGCGGAGCGGGACGGCCGCCAGGATCAGTCCCTCGGGCGACGGGCTCGAGGGCAGGTCCTTGGCCGAGTGCACGGCGATGTCGGCCGCACCCGCCAGCACCGCCTCCTGGATCTCTTTGACGAACACCCCCTGGCCGCCCACCGAGTGCAACGGGACATCGGTACGCGTGTCGCCGGTGGTCGTCACGACCACGAGCTCGATCTCGATGTTCGGCTCGCAGCTCCGGAGCAGGTCGCCCACGGCGTTGGCCTGCCACTGCGCCAGCCGGCTCCCGCGGGTGGCGACGCGCAGGCGGACGGTCACGCCAAGTCGAACAGATCGCGCACGGCGGCGGCATTGCGCTCGCCGCGCGGCGTGCCGACGTCGCGCTTCAGGTTCACCGTCGGGTCATGGAGCAGCTTGGCGACGATGGCCCGCGTGAGGGCGTCGACGGCATCTCGTTCCGACTCATCGAGCTCGCTCAGCCGCCTCCGGTAGCGCGCCAGCTCGCCCGCCCGCACCGACTCGGCGTGCTCGTGGAGCTGGGCCACGAGCGGAGCGGCCTGGCGGGTGACCACCACTTCGCCGTAGTTGACGACTTCCTCGGCGACGATCAGGCGGACCCGCGCCGCTTCGGCGGCGCGCTCGGCGATGCCGCGGGCGGCCCAGTCACGCAGGTCGTCGAGGTCGAGGAGCGTCACGCCAGGGAGGTCGGCCACCGCGGCGTCGACATCGCGCGGCACGGCCACGTCGACGACGAGGAGGGGCCGTCCCGCCTTGGCCCGTTCGACGACGTCGGCTTCGACGATGACGGTGCCCGATCCCGTGGAGGTGAGCAGAACGTCGGCGTCGGCGAGGGCGGCGGCCAACTCGACGAACGGCACCGCTCGACCGGCCAGGCGCGCGGCCAACTCGAGGGCGCGCTCGTGGGTCCGGTTGACGACGGTGACGTGGCCCACGCCCGCGCCGGTGAGGGCGTTGACGATGCCTTCGCCCATCTCCCCCGCGCCGACGACGAGCACCTTGGCGTCCTGGAGGGGTCCGAACCGCTCGCTGACCATCTCGACGGCGGCGTAGGAGACCGACGCCGTGGACCGTCCGATGGCGGTCTCGGTGCGGGCCCGCTTGCCGACCTCGAGGGCGTGGCGGAACAGCAGATTGAGCGCCGAGCGAGCCGCCCCTTCAGCTTGGGCCGTCGCCCATGCCGTTCGCACCTGGCCCAGGATCTCGCTCTCGCCCAGGACCGCTGACTCGAGACCGGCGGCGACGGAGAACAGGTGGGCGGCGGCGGCGGCATCGTGCTGGCTGTAGAGGTGGGGCTGGAGCTGCTCGGGTGCCATGCCGGCCACGTCGCACAAGAAGTCGCGGATGTCCTGGAACGCCCCGTGGAACCGCTCGGCGACGGCGTAGACCTCGGTGCGGTTGCACGTCGACAACAGCACGGCTTCGTCGACGTTCGGGCGCGACATGAGGTCGTGCAAGGCCTTGGGCAGCGCATCGGCGGCCACGGTGGTGCGCTCGAGGAGTTCGAGCGGCACCGTGCGATGGTTGAGACCGATGACGACAACGGACACGCCCGCTCCTAACGACCTTGCTCGGGCTTCGGTACGCCCAAGGCTAGACCGCGGTTCTCGTCAACCGGCACTAGCCACACCTTCGTCGTCGAGGGCGACGGACGCCACCGGGGGTCCGACACGGCGCTGCTGGTAGAAGCTGAGGATCTGCATCTCGACGGCCAGGTCGACCTTGCGCAGTGACACGCCGCGGGGCACGGTGAGCACGATCGGGGCGAAGTTGAGGATCGACGTGACGCCCGCTCGCACCAGGCGGTCGGCGGCCTGCTGCGCTGCGGCCGCCGGCGTGGCGATCACGCCGATCGTGCCGCCCTTGGCCGGCACGAGGTCGGGCAGGTCGTCGAGGTGGCGCACGAGGGTGCCCGAGACGGTGGTGCCGACCTTGGTCGGGTCGACGTCGACGAGGGCGGCCACGGGAAAGCCCCGCTCGCCGAACCCGCCGTAGTTGGCGAGGGCCTGGCCGAGGTTGCCGGCGCCGACGATGATCACGGGCCAGTCGCGGGTGAGGCCGAGCTCGCGACTCATCTGGTACAGCAGGTACTCGACGTCGTAGCCGACGCCGCGGGTGCCGTAGCTGCCGAGGTACGAGAGGTCCTTGCGCACCTTGGCCGCGTTCACCCCGGCCAGTTCGGCCAGCCGCTCGGACGAGACGTTGGCCACGTGGTCGGCGGCCAACTCGTAGAGGATCCTGAGGTAGACGGGCAGGCGGGTCACGGTGGCCTCGGGGATCCGACGACGCGCACGTTCGGCCATGGCGACACCGCAGCCTAGGCGCGTACGTGCACGTGTTCACAAACCTCGCTCTGCGCGCGCATTCCCGTCGTTTCCGCCGCCGTCCCCGCCGTCCTCCTGCGCCGACGTGACGGAAATGCACCTCCGAGGTGCAAAACCGTCACATCGACGATGGGTAAGCGGCGGCGTGCGGCTTGGCCGTACGCCGCCGGGCCGCGCAAGTACCGATTGCCGAGCGGAGGGAGCAGGACCCGGCGGAAGCGAAGCGGACGACGGCGACGCATACGCGTACCCTCGGCGCGTGAAGGAAGTGGCGCTGGCGGCGGCGGCGACGCTGGTGGCGTTCGCCTTCACGCTGTCGACGTTCGACCGCTGGCTGGCGCGCCGGCGCCGCCACGACCGGGCGTGGGCGATCGCACTGGCCATGTTCACGGTGGCGTCGGCGAGCCTGTGGCTCGGCTCGGCGGCGGGCTGGAACGGGGCGTCGTTCCGGATCTTCTTCCTCTTCGGCGGCATCCTCAATGTGCCGTGGCTCGCCCTCGGGACCGTCGAGCTGCTCGCCGGGCCTCGGTGGGGCCGGCCGTGCACGGCGGTCGTGGCGCTCGTGTCGGCCTTCGCCGCCGGCGTCCTCGCCGTGGCGCCCCTCGAGGGCACCGTCCCATCCGACGACCTGCCCAAGGGCTCGGAGCTCTTCGGACCCCTCCCCCGCATCCTCGCCGCCGTCTGCTCGGGAGTCGCCGCCATCGTGATCTTCGCCGGGGCCGTGTGGTCGGTGGTGCGGCTCTGGCGGGGCCGCGACCGGGGTGCGGCCGGCGGTACCACCGAGCCCCGGCGCCTCGTGGCCGGCAACATCCTCATCGCGGCGGGCACGCTCGTGTTGTCGGCCAGCGGCACCCTGAACGCGCGGCTCGGCGCCGAGACGGCGTTCGCGGTCACGTTGCTCGTGGGTGTGTCGCTGCTGTTCGCCGGCTTCCTCGTGGCGACGGCGCCCGGCACGCCCGACGCCCCCGAGCGGGTCGAGCTACCGGAGCGCCCGGCGGAGCACCTTGCCGGACAGGCCCTTCGGTAGCTGGTCGACGATCAGCACCGACGACGGGCACTTGTAGCGGGCGAGCCGGTCGCGGGTCCACGCCTGCACCGCCGCCTCGTCCACCGTGGCGCCGGCAACGGGTACGACGTACGCCCGCACCGCCTCGCCGGTGGTGGGGTGGGCCTCGCCCACGACGGCGACCTCCGCTACGGCCGGGTGCTCGGCGATCACGTGCTCCACTTCGGCCGGGTACACGTTGAAGCCCGACACGATCACGAGGTCCTTGGCCCGGTCGACGATGTAGAGGTAGCCGTCCTCGACGACCGCGATGTCGCCGGTGCGCAGCCAACCGTCGGGCGTGAGGGCGCGGGCACTGGCCTCCGGATCGGCCCAGTAGCCCGCGAAGACGTTGGGGCCACGTACCCAGATCTCGCCGGGATCGCCTTCCAACACGTCGGCGCCGTCGACATCGACGAGGCGCACCTCGACACCGTCGAGCGGCTGGCCCACCGAGCCGCGCCGCGGCTCGATGCCGACCGACGTCGTCACGATGGGCGACGCCTCGGTGAGGCCGTAGCCCTCGCGCACGATCACACCGAAGCGTCGTTCGAGGGTGTCACCCACCTCCTCGGGGAGCTTGGCCGCACCCGACAGGGCCATGCGTACTGACGCGAATGCGGCCGGCTCTACGTCGGGCAGTGCAGCCCACGCGACCCACATCGGCGGCGCACCCGGCAGGATCGTGACGCGGTGGTCGGTCACCCGCTGGAGGGTGGAGGCCGGATCGAACCGCGGCTCCAAGAGCACACTCGCGCCGGCGGCGAGCGGCAAGTGGAGCGAGACGCTGAGCCCGAACACGTGGAAGACCGGCAGCACGCCGAGGACGACGTCGTCGGGAGTGATGGGGTCGGGCGCGGCGAGCGCCTGCTCGGTGTTGGCGAGCAGCGACCCGTGCGTGAGCATGGCGGCGCGGGGCGCGCCGGCGGTGCCACTCGTGAACACGAGGACGGCGACGTCGTCGGCCGCCATGTCGGCGACCGGCACGGCCACTGCGGCCCCGGCCGGTTCGGGTTCCGACAGGACCTCGGTGGCGCCCACCACGGCCAGCTCGCCGTCGATTTCGGCCTTGGGACTCTCGGGGTTGAGCGGCACGACGATCGCCCCGAGCCCGAGCAGCGCGAAGTACATCACCGCGAACTCGACGGTGTTGGCGCCCACGACGGCCACGCGCTGGCCGCGCTCGATGCCGCGAGCCGCGAGGGCGGCGCGTTCGTCGTCGACGCGGTGACGCAAGTCGCCGTAGCTCACCGGACCACCAGGTGTGATGAAGACGACGGCGTCGCCCGGGTGCCCGTCGAGGATGGCGGCCAGGTTCACGGCATCAGAGGCTGAGCACGAGCTGGATCGTGCCGGCGATGAGGATGGCCGCCAGGAGGAGCGCGAGGGCGAGGGTCGTGGCGGGTCGCATCGGCGCCTGAGGCTACCCGGCGGCCCTCACCGCCGGCGCTGCGGCGGGGCCAGCGGGGTCGGGGCGACGGGGGCGTCGTCGTCGCCGTCTGCGAGCGGCTCGAGCCGCACGGCGTCACCCGCTCCCAGGCCGAGGACGTCGGCGGCGGAGCGGCGGTCGAGGCTGAGCGCGAGCAGGCCGTACGAGTCGACGACGAGCCCGATGGCGCCGGCGCCGAGTTCGCCGTACGACCGCGTCACCGTGGCGACCCGGGTGGTATCGCCGACGCGGATCCGTATCTGGTCGCCCCACGCCGCCACGTCTTCGGTGCCGAGGTTCAGCTGGGCGTTGCCGAACCGGTCGACCCAGAGGACCTCGGCGGCGAGACCGCCGTTCTCCGGGCGGGCCAACGGGACGGTGCCGGGAAGCAAGAGCCCGGGGTCCACCGCGTCGCCGAGTTCGCCGAGATCGACGCCGTTGCACAGATGGGCGGCCGCCGGCGCGAACACATCCCGGCCCGCGAAGGTGGCGCCGGGCGCCGCCAGTTGGTACTCGTCGTTCGTGAGCACGACGGCGCGGCCCGGCCCGCCCGCCAGCGCCACTGCCGGCGCCAGGAGCCCGTTGTCGGGACCGACGAACACACCCTCGCCCCCGGCCACCTCGATGCCGACGGCGCGGCGCTCCGTGCCCACGCCCGGGTCGACGACGGCCACCACGACGCCGCTCGCGAGGTACTGCACGCTGCGGGCGAGGGTGAGGGCACCAGCGCGCACGTCATGGGGCGGGATGCCGTGCGTCAGGTCGATGACCGTGACATCGCGGGCGATGTCGCGGATCACCGACTTCACGACGCCGACGAACTCGTCCTCCAGCCCGTAGTCGGAGAGGAAGGTCACGGTGTCGTAACGCCGACCCACGGATCGCACGGTAGGCCGCGCTCGGGCGAACTTGAACCTGTCGACGCCCGTACGGGAACGCAGCGGTGCAACTTCGGCGATGAGAGGAACAAACGAACAGGGCTGGTGCCGACCCCCCGACGGCACCAGCCCTGCCGGCGCAGCCCTTTCGGGCGCGTCTGCGGCCAGCTCCGTGATGGAGCCGGCCCCTGAAGGCCACCATCCCAGGTTCCCCGGGGGCGGTGCCCGTGCGGACCAACCCTGACTCCGCTAGCGGCTGACAGTAAGTCAAATCACGTCGATGAGAAAAGCGTCACTTCGATTACGAACGGGAAATCGTGGGCCGAACCTCACGGAGCGCCCAACTCACGGCTGCGTTCCGTGGCAGCAATGACCGCTCTGCGCACCGCGGCGGTCACGCCGGCGGCATCGAGCACCTGGAGTCCGGCCGCCGTCGTGCCCCCTGGCGACGTCACCCGCTGGCGCAGGACGTCGGGCGACTCACCCGATTGGGCGAGGAGGGCGGCCGAGCCGACGAGCAGTTGCGTGGTGAGCGCGACGCTCACGTCGCGCGCCAGGCCGACGGCGACACCGGCGTCGATGAGCGCCTCGGCCACGAGGAACAGATAGGCCGGGCCCGAGCCCGACAAGCCGGTGACGGCGTCGAGGTCCGCCTCCGGAACGCAGACCACGGTGCCCACGGCGCCGAGGATGCTCTCGGCCCAGTCGAGGTCGGCGGCGCCGGCGGCACGGCCCGCAGCGATGGCGGCTACTCCCGCGCGCACGAGCGCCGGCGTGTTGGGCATGGCCCGCACGACGGCGGCGTCGGTACCGAGTGCCGTCTCGACGGCGGTGGTCCGCACGCCGGCCGCGATCGAGAGCACGCGCCCGATCCCCGCACGCGCGATGGCCTCGGCCGCCACAGGCACGTCCCCCGGCTTCACCGCGATCACGGCGCCATCGGCCGTGCCGTCGAGCGCTTCGGTGACGCCG
>DASXAI010000316.1:0-2376 GCA_036406775.1 Acidimicrobiales bacterium | reverse complement strand
AGCTCGATCACCGAGCCTGGCCAGCCATGCGTCATGATCACCGGCAAGGCATCCGAGTGCTTCGAGCGGACGTGGATGAAGTGGACGTCGAGCCCGTCGATCTCGGTCGTGAACTGCGGCAAGGCGTTGAGCTTCGCCTCGGCCTTGCGCCAGTCATATTCGGTTGTCCAGTAGCGCGTGAGCGCCCGCATCGTCGCCAGCTGGACGCCCTGGGAACGGTCCGCGACGAGCTCCTTGGTGGGCCAGCGTGTGGCCGTAATGCGGCGACGGAGCTCGTCGAGGGCCTCCTCCGAAACGCCGACGTCGAAGGGCCGGATCTCGGTCGCAGTATCAACGGTCGTACTCATCACTACCTCCCTGTGAACTGAGTGCTTGCGTTCCGCTGGCTCGCCCTCCTTCTTGTTCAGTCGACGAATCAGAGCCACGACGACGACAGACGGTCTCTGTCCGGCGGGGCGCTGCTCTTCGAGCTACGCGCGCCGGTCGACGCGTCGATGTCGCATGAAGGTCTCTTGTGCCTATGCCGCGGGAGCCGGGGCGAAGAAGTCGATCAGCAGCTTGTTGACACGTTCAGCCTCGTCGTGATGCACCCAATGCGACGCGTCGGGCAGGCGCTCCACGCGGTCGAGGTTGGGCACGTCGTCGGGATGGGGCTCGGCGAGGTCGGAGCCCAGGTAGGAATCGCGCTCGCCCCAGATGACCAGTGTCGGAGCCGAAATCGGGCGAAGCTTCGCCGCGGCTTCCTTCTGTGACTGCCTTACCGAGGCGCGGTAGTAGTTGATCATCCCGGCTGCTGCCCCTGGCTGCGACCATGCCTCGACGTAGCGTTCGATTTCCTCCGGCGTGTAAGGCGGGTTTGCGTCCTCGAGGAAGTGTCGGAAGAAGTGCCAGTCTCGGGCGTGCACCACTTCCTCGGGCAGTCCCGGTGTCGCGAAGAAGAAGAAGTACCAGGACTTCCGGAGCTGGTTCGGGTTGTGGAGTCCCTCTCCAAGCCGCCGAGGATGGGCCGCGTTGAGGATGGCGAGTCGGTCGACCACCTCGGGGTGGTTCATCGCGGTCGTCCAGGCGATGGTTCCACCCCAGTCGTGCCCGACCAACAGCGCGGACTCGGCACCGCGTTCTCCGATCAGGCCGCGGATGTCGTCCGCGAGCAGGTCGACGCCGTAGGCTTCGAAGCCCTCCGGCTTCGACGACAGGTTGTACCCGCGCGTGTCGGGGGCGACTACCCGAAAACCCGCCGCCGCGAGCGGCTCGATCTGTAGACGCCAACCGAACCAGAACTCCGGGAAGCCGTGCAGCAGGACGACCAGCGGCCCGTCACCGGCCTCGACGTAATGCAGGGTTTGGTCGCCGATCTCGGCATAACCCTCCCGAAGCTCGATCCCAACGTCAGGGAGCAGGCTGGTGGTCATCGGGGACCTCCGTGGGTAGGGAACGTTGGGCGCAACACTACCCCTGCCCTGTTGGAGAGGCAACAACCCTGCAGGCCGCGAGCGGCGCGCGCCCTTTGTCGTCGCACCGCTCGCGGCCCGAAGTCAACGAAGCGAGCTGAATGCGCCCCGCAACTCGGCGGCAAAGAGCTCCGGTTCCTCCCAGGCGGCGAAGTGCCCGCCCTTGTCGACCTCGTTGAAGTAGATGACGTTCGGGTAGCTCGCCTCGACCCAACTGCTCGGCGTCCGCCAGATCTCGCCCGGGAAGGTCGTAAAGCCGAACGGGACCGCCGGGGGCGGCAGGGGCTGACGACCCGCGGCCGGGGCATCGGGCCCGTAGGCCTCCCAGTACGACCGAGCCGCGGAGGCGCCGGTGCCGGTCATCCAGTACGCCGTGATGTTGTCGAGGATGTTGTCGCGCGTGAGGTTGCCCGACGGTCGCCCGTCGACGAACGCGCTGGCGATCTTGTAGTAGGCGTCCGTGTCGTGGTCGGCCATCCAAGCCGCAAGCGCGATCGGCGAGTCCAACAGGGCGTAGCCGATCGTCTGTGGCCGGGTGGCCATCTCGACGAAGTAGCCGTTTCCGGACTGCCGGAAGGTGGCGATCTGCTCGGCCGCAGCGCGTTCCTCGTCGGTGTTCGTCGGCATGGTGCCACCCAGCGCCGGCACGAGCAGGTTGGTATGGATGCCGATCAGGCCCGCTGCCTCCTGGCGGCTCATCGCGTCGGTGACTCCGGCGCCGACGTCGCCGCCCTGGGCCACGTAGCGGGTGTAGCCGAGACGGCGCATGAGCTCGGCCCAGGCCCGTGCGGTCCGGCCCAGGTCCCAGCCGACCTCGACCGGCTCGCCCGAGAAGCCGTAACCAGGCAGGGAAGGCAGCACGAGGTGGAGGCATCTTCGGCGCTGCTGCCGTGCGCGGTTGGGTCGGTCAGCGGGCCGACGGAGT
>DASXAI010000315.1:0-3494 GCA_036406775.1 Acidimicrobiales bacterium | reverse complement strand
CCGCGGCCCGGCGGCGCACGGCCAAGCCGGACGCCGCCGCTTCGCTTCGGCCGGCTCCTACGCGAATCTCGACCCCTCGGCCACCTGCGCCTCCATCCACGCCCGCACGGGCGGGGCGAGGTAGTGCAGGTGCTCGAGGGGTCGCTCGCGTATGAGCGTCGCCGACACCGGCACGGCCGTGCGGGCCGGGTCCACGGCCATGGCCCGGGCCGCGAAGCGGCGGGCGATCTCGTCGCCGTAGGGCTCGGACGAGAACACCACGTGCGGCCCCTCCGACAGCGGCCAGTGCTCGCGGAACATCGCCATCCACCGCTCCCATAGCTCCTGATCGTCGAAGTCGGTGGGCAGGTCGTGGCGCACCTCCACGACCACGACGTTGGGATGCAACTCCGCCAGCCAACCGGCACGAAGCTCACCCGGCACGGGCTCGCCGTCCCGTGTGTTCACCATCACGACGAGGCGATCGACGACGCGTCCGGCCTCGTTGATCAGATGGCTGTGGCCGAGGTGAGGCGGGCAGAAACGACCGACGATCAACCCGGTCGGGTCGGTCACCGCCCGGACTGGATGTACTCGACCAGGGCCGTGTTCTCGTGCTCGAGCTCGTGGACGCGGTGCTTCACGACGTCGCCGATGCTGACGATGCCGGCCAGCTCACCGTCGACGACGACGGGGACGTGGCGGATCCGCCGCTCCGTCATGAGGGCCATGAGTGAGTCGACGGTGTCGTCGGGGCCGCACGTGCGGACCTCGGCCGTCATCACGTCGCGGACCGGGCGGTCGAGGGCAGCCGTCCCGTCGTGATGGAGGGCCCGGGCGATGTCCCGCTCCGAGACGATGCCGAGGATGTGCTTGGCGTCCTCGGTGACGATGAGCGCGCCGACACCGTGTTCGGCCAACCCGGCCAGGACCTGGACGACCGTGGCGTCCGGGGTGACGGTGGCGACGAACTCGCCCTTCTCCCGCAGCAGCCCGCTGATGCGCATGACGGCACCTCCTGGGGTCACAGTCCGCCGTCATGTTCGCGCGCCGTGGCACCCCGTCGGTTTCACGCTGGTTCATCCACGTCAGGCGTCGATAAACAAGCGTGAAACGGGAAAGCGTCAGCCGACGGGCAGGCGTTCACCGCCGCGGGCGGCGAGGCCGATGGCGGTGGTCCAGCCGGTGGTGCCGAGGGCGAGGCCGTCGAGGCGGGCCTCGGCGCCGGCGCGGTTGTCGGCGCAGTTCGGGCGGCCGAGGGTCACGCCGGCTTCGGCCGCGGCCAGGCGGGTCACGGCCTGCATGACGAGGTCGCCCGCGCCGTCCGCCAGCGTGATGGCCTCGTCGAGCGCGGCCGTGGACGACTCGCTCTCGCCCCGCACCGCCTCAGCCAGCCCGGCCGCCATCAGGGCCAGTACCACGTCGAGGTAGGTGCCGCCGGCGGCCGCGCGAGCGGCGGCGGCGTGCTCGACGGCCTCGTCGACGCGACCCCCGGCCAGGGCCACGAGGGCCGATACCGCCAGCGCGTTGGGATGCCCCGGCCGTTCCATACGGCACGTGGCCAAGACCTCGTCGGCCTCGTCGACGAAGCCCGTCTGGAGCAGGGCCAGGCCGAGGGTGACGCCGGCGTCGTAGCCGTACCCTTCGACGTGGTGCTGGCGGAGCTCGTCGAGGGCGTGGCGCGCTTCGCGGGCGGCCCGTTCGCCGTCGCCGGCGTGCACGGCGGCACCGGCGGCGATGGTGCCGCTGTACCCGGCCATCCCGTAGAGCTCGCTGGCGGTGCGGGCCTCTTCGATGGTGCGGTTGGCCTCGGCCAGGCGGCCGGTGGCCACCAAGGCGCGGCTCAGCGGGGCGATGGCCTGCGTCTCGCCGTACCGGTCGCCGATCGAGTGCATGAGCGCCTTCGACTCCTCGCCCAGGGCCACCGCCTCCGGCAGCCGTCCGGCCCACAGCCGCAGGGCCGACTGGAGGGCGAGCATCATGCCCCGACCCCACGGCTCGTCGCGGTGCACGGCGTCCTCGATCACCTCGCGGGCGAGCGTGTCGGCCTCCTCGAAGCGACCCTGGTTGAAGCGGACAAAGGCGAGAAGCCCGTGCACCCACGCCAGGCCGCCCCGGTCGCCCATCTCCACGAATGTCGACGCGGCGTGGTTCAGGCGCTCCTCGGCCTGGGCCATGTCGCTCTGCACGAACGAGATCCAGGCCCGGTGCTGGTCGACCCAGGCCTGACCCCGACGGTCGTGCTCGGCCGCGAACACCTCGTGGGCGGCGGCGAGATGGCGCTCGGCGTCGTCGAAATCGCCGCCCAGCACGCTGGCAAAACCCCACGCCCGCTGGGCCTCGGCCTCGCCCCGGCGGTCGCCGACCTCGCGCCACAGGTCGACGGCGACGGCGAACGACTCCGTGGCGCGGTCGAGGTGCCCCGTCTGGGTGTGGATCTCGCCGAGGATGGCGTGGGCCTCGGCCATGGCGGCGCGGTCGTCGGCGCGCCGGGCTGCTTCGAGCACCGAGACGGCGTCGATCCGGGCCGCGTCGATCTGGTGCAGCTCCACGTAGGCCCGCCCGCGGAGCTGCAGGAGCTGACGGCCGATCTCGCCGTCGACGTCGTCGGGGCCGAGGACCTCGAGCCCGTCGTCGACGAGGTGGGCCGCCTTGCGGGGCACCATGCGATCGAGGGCCCGAGCGGCGGCACGGGCGAACCAGCCGGCCGCCACCGCCGCGATGTCGGGGTCGACGTGGGGAACGGGGCCCAGCTCCTCGACGAGGCGGGCGGCGGTGGCGTAGTGGTACGCGATCCGTTCGGCCGCCACGTCCGAGCCGTCGGTCGCTTCCTCGATGGCCCGGGCCACGCCGGCGTGGCGCTGGGCCCGAGCCGACTTCGTGAGCGTGTAGTACGCGACGTCGCGCACGGACTCAGACCGGAACGACCAGCGGTCGCCGTCGACGTCGAGCAGCTCGGCGTCGGCGAGCGTCGCGAGGTCGGTGGCGCGCGGGCTCTGCCCCAGCTTCTCGCCGAAGGTCACGAGCGCTTCCCACTTGCCCGACGGTCCGAGCACCGCCGCGTTGTCGAGGACGGCACGCGCCCCCGAGTCGAGAAGGTCGAGGCGCGCCGAGACCAGGCCGCGCAACGTGTCGGGCAGCTCGCCGACCTCGCCGCAGTCGACGACAGCGGCCGCCAACTCCTCCAGGAACAGCGGGTTGCCGCCGCTGCGTTCGAGGACGGCCTCGCGCGTGTCGACGTCGACGCTGTCGGCGAGCAGTGCCGACACCAGCTCGCGAGCCGCCGCCGGGTCGAGGGCGTCGACGCGCAGCGCCAGCGTGTTGTGACGACCGGGTGGCGGCGGCCACGGTGCCTGCGCACTCGACCGCGACGTCGTGAAGAGGACGAACGGCAAGCCCGCGGACTCACCCAGCGCCCGTTCGAGGAGCGCCAGGAGCAACGGGTCGGCCCATTCGAGATCGGCCACGGCCAGCAGCAACGGCCCGCAGCGAGCCAGGGCGTGCAGATACGCGAC
>DASXAI010000314.1:0-1630 GCA_036406775.1 Acidimicrobiales bacterium | reverse complement strand
GAGCGCGTCGTCGAGGTAGGCCTCGGCCTCCTCGTTCGAGACGTGCAGGGCCGGCGCGATCTCGGAGACGAGGTTGATGCGGGCCCGCTCGTACATGGTGCGCTCGGCCGCCGACAGGGCGGCGTCACGGTTGCGGGCGGCTAGGTTCCGGACCACCTCGGCGACCTGGTAGACGTCGCCCGACTTCAGCTTCTCCTGGTGGTTCTTGAACCGCCGGGACCAGTTGGACGGCACGCGGGGATCGGGCTTGGCCAGCACTGCCACCAGGTCATCGAGCTCGTCGGCACCGACTGGCGGCCGCACCCCGACCTCCTCGGCCTTGTCGACCGGCACCGAGAGCTTCATCTCCCCGATCACCGAGCGCAGGATGAGGTAGTCGCGCTTCTCGCCGAACGCCGTCTTCTTCTCGACGCCTTCGACGATGCACGCACCGTGCTGGGGATAGATCACCGTATCGCCGCGCTTGAACTTCAACGCCGTCCTCGCTCTCCGTGGGGCCGATTCAGGATAGAGGATGAAGGCCCGCTTCAGACCTCGCCGCCGGCACGCGCGCCGCGGCGTCGGCCACGATCTCCTCGGCCCAGTGGCAGGCGACACGGTGCCCGGTCTCCAGCTCCCGCAGCGCCGGGACCTCATCCGAGCAACGCTCGGCCCGAACGAAGGGGCATCGGGTGTGGAAGGTGCAGCCCGACGGCGGGGCCGCCGGCGACGGGATGTCGCCGGTGAGCACGATCCGGGTCCGGTTGGCGGCGACGGTGGGATCGGGGACGGGCGCCGCCGCCAGCAGCGCCCGGGTGTAGGGATGCAAGGGCCGGCTGAACACGTCGTCACGGGTACCGAGCTCCACGATGCGCCCGAGGTACATCACCGCCACCCGATCGCAGAGGTGCTCCACCACGGCGAGGTTGTGGGCCACGAACAGCACGGTGAGGTTCAGCCGGCGCTGGAGGTCGCGCAGCAGGTTGAGGATCTGCGACTGGATCGAGACGTCGAGGGCCGAGACCGGCTCGTCGGCGACGAGCAGGCGGGGCTGGACGGCCAGGGCGCGGGCGATGCCGATGCGTTGGCGCTGCCCGCCGCTGAACTGGTGGGGGTAGCGGCGGGCGTGGTACGGCTCGAGCCCGACGAGCTGCAGCGCCTCGTCGACCCGCCCGACCCGTTCCTTGCCCGGTACGCCCTGGACCCGGAGGCCCTCGGCGATGCTGTCGCCGATCGTGGCCCTGGGATCCAGCGACGCGAACGGATCCTGGAACACGATCTGCATCTGAGCCCGGAGACGGCGCAGTTCGGGCCCGCTGGCCGCCAGCAGGTCCCGGCCGTCGAACATGATCGTGCCCGAGTCGGGCTCGAGCAGCCTGAGCAGCAGCCGGCCGAGTGTGGTCTTCCCACATCCGGACTCGCCGACGAGCCCCATCACTTCGCCCGCGTCCACGTCGAGATCGACGTCGGTGACGGCATGCACGTAGCCGTGAGCCCGCCCGAGGGAGCCGCTGCGGATCGGGAACGTCTTGACGAGGTCGCGCGCCTCGATCAGCGCGCTCATGTGCGCTTGGCGCCGATCGTGACCGGCGTGCCCATGTCGTCGGCGGCGTCGCTGTGCAGGAAGCAGCGCGCCTTGTGCCCGGGGCGG
>DASXAI010000313.1:0-13396 GCA_036406775.1 Acidimicrobiales bacterium | reverse complement strand
CGCCCGGGGAGCCACTTCACCAGCCCGTCCAGCACCGAGCCGTCCACGCCCTGGTCCCTCACGCGCCGCGCCGCGTCGGAGGGGTTCGATTCGAGGTCGGCCCGGGTCAGCGAGACGTGGCGACAGCCGGCCTCACGGGCAGCCGCGGCCCGCTCCTCGAGCGGGCAGTCGAAGCCGGCCGCCCACAGGATCCACTCGGTCACGGAGTGATCGTGCCCGACAGCACGCGGTCACCCGAAGATGCCTGGTTGCCGTCGGCCGCCTCACGGGTCACCGTGAAGGTGGTGTAGTCCTTCGGGGACACGCCGGCCCACAGGGTCACCTGCTGGCCCTCGTTGAAGGTCCCCACCGGCACCAGCACGTCGCCCTTGCGCAGCCACGCCTCGTAGAACCGGCCGTTGTCGAGGCGGGGCAGATCGGCGTCCTCGAGGTAGATGCGCCAGCCGGAATCGGTCCTGGTGAACTCGGCCCGGCCCGACTGCAGGACGATGGTGAACTGCTCGGCCGTCGAGCCGGTGTCACGGAACGCCACCACTGCCACCAGGGCGATGATGGCCGCCGCGGCGGCGCCGGCGAGGGCGTACAGCCACGGTCGGCGGTTCTTGCGGGCCAGCGGCACCACGTTCCGTGGCGCCCGGCTCGTACCGGCCTCGGCGGCGATGGCCGAGACCACGATGTCCTCCAGCTCGGGATCGGGTTCGGCCCACACGGCCGGATCCGCCAGCAGGACGCGCAATTCCTCCAGTTGTGCCCGCTCGATCGGGTCGAGATCGCCCTCGTCCCCCGCCAGCTCCGCCACGCGATCGTCGTCAGTCGCCATTTGTCACACTCCGCCTGTATCTACGCTGGCCGAGCCGACTCGGTTTCATACCTGCTCCTCTCGCAGGTAGCCGAGCTGACCGGCGAGGCGCCGGTGAGCCCGGAACGACCGCGACTTCACGGTACCCACCGGGACGTCCAACTTGGCCGCGATCTCGGCGTGGGTCAGGCCGTCGACGTGCTGCAGCCGCACGACCTGGCGTTCTTCCTCGGGAAGCTGGTCGATGGCCCGGCGGACCTCCCACACGTCATAGGCCTGCTCGGCCGACGGTGGCAGGGCGACGATGTCGGGATGGTCGGGGGCCACGTCCTCCAGCGGCTGGGTCGAGCGCCGGCTCTCCCGGCGGTGCACGTCGATGGCGGCCCGCCGGGCGATGGTGGCCAGCCACGGCCCCAACTCCTTGCCGGCGTCGAAGCTGCTCGCCGCCCGCCACGCCTGGAGAAACGCCTGCTGGGTGGCTTCCTCGGCCAGCACCCGGTTGCCGAGCACCTTGAAGGAAACCGCGTAGACCAGTCGTCCGTACTCCCGGTAGACGTCGCGCACCGCGTCGGGGTTTCCGGCGCGGAACTGTTCGACGATGGACACGCCAGCCATTACGCCCCGACGATAGGCCGAGGTTCGGAACCGGGCTGGCGAGGTGGGTCGCGCCCGGAACTTGAACCGCCGACCGCCCCGATGGGCGCTCCCCGGTTCAACTTCGGAGCGCGCCTAGGCCCAGACGATGCGGCCGAGCTCCACCGCGCTGGCGAGGTCGTCGCGGTGGGGCAGCACGCGGACGGTGAAGCCGTAGCGGCCGGTCTCGTCGCACACGAAGATGCCCTCGTACCGGGCGGCGCCGTCGTCAGCCCCGCCGGCGTGGGCCAGCGCCACCATGTGCGGATCGACGAGCACGTCGCCCTGACCGACAGGGCCGTGGAGCAACTGCACGACCACGTCCGACGGCTCGAGCGCGCCGAGGTGCACCGTCACTGTGACCGAGCGGGTGCTACCGAGCTCGGCCGTGGTGGTCTCTGCTGACACACCGCCGATCCGGACGTCGGTCCAGCCGGAGAGGACCCGGCGCTTCCACCCGGCCAGGGCGCGGGCGGCGGCGAAGCTGTCGACGGCCATGTGGTCGGCGCCGGCCGCGGCCGGCTCGTAGAGCCGGGTCACGTAGTCGCGCACCATGCGGCTCGCCGTGACCTTCGGCCCGAGCGACACCAGATCCTGCTTGGCGCGGGCCACCCAGCGGCGCGGCACGGGGCCCTCGGTGCGTTGGTAGAAGAGCGGCACGATCTGGCGCTCCAAGAGATCGAACAAGCTGTTGGCTTCGATCAGGTCGCGGCGGGCGAGATCGGCCTCGCCCTCCACCGAGGAGATGGCCCATCCGTTGGTGCCGTCGAACCACTCGTCCCACCAGCCGTCGAGGATCGAGCAGTTGAGGCCGCCGTTGAGTGCCGCCTTCATGCCGCTCGTGCCGCACGCCTCCTGTGGGCGGCGGGGAGTGTTGAGCCACACGTCGCAGCCCTGCGTCATGCCCCGGGCGATGGAGATGTCGTAGTCGTCGATGAACACGAAGCGATGGCGGATGTCGGGCTGGGCCGCGAACTGGTACAGCTGCCGGATGAGGTCTTTGCCGGCGTCGTCGGCGGGGTGGGCCTTCCCCGCGAACACGAACTGAACGGGACGGTCGGGTGCCAGCACGAGCGCTTTGAGCCGGTCGGGTTGCGACAGCAGCAGCGTGGCCCGCTTGTACGTGGCGAACCGCCGGGCGAAGCCGACGGTGAGCAGCTTCGGATCGAGCACCTCGTCGGTCCATGCCACGTCGCTCACCGACAAGCCCTGCGCCAGCTTCGCCGTCCGCAGTCGCTCCCGCACGATCGCCACCAGCCGCTCGCGAGCCTGCTCCCGGGCGCGCCACAACTCGTCGTCGCGCATGTCGCGCACGCGCTGCCAGTCATCGGGTGCGGCGTCGTCCCACTCAGGCAGCACGTAGCGGGCCAGCAGGTCGCTCATCTCGAGCGACGTCCACGTTGCCGCGTGGACGCCGTTGGTGATGGCGCTGATCGGCACCTCGTCGACGGGCACGTCGGGCCACAGCCCGGCGAACATGGCGCGGCTGACGGTGGCGTGCAGGCGCGACACGGCGTTGGACCGCCCCGCCAGCCGCAGCCCCATGACCGCCATGTTGAAGCGGTCTTCGGGCTCGTCGGCGCGCAGACCGAGCTGCATCAGCTGTTCCATCGTGTAGCCGTACTGCTCCACGAACGGCTTGAAGTACCGCTCCATGAGATCCCGCGGGAAGCGGTCGATGCCGGCCGGCACCGGCGTATGGGTGGTGAACACGCACCCGACCCGCACCGCCTCGATGGCCTCCTCGGCGGTGAGCCCCCGGGCCACGAGTTCCCGGATGCGTTCGATCCCGAGGAAACCGGCGTGGCCCTCGTTGGTGTGGAACACCTGGGCGTCGATGCCGAGGGCGCGCAAGGCTCGCACCCCGCCGATGCCGAGCAGGATCTCCTGGCGCAGGCGGTGTTCGGTGTCGCCGCCGTAGAGGCGATCCGTGACGGCGCGCGCCTCAGTCGAGTTCTCCTCGATGTCGGCGTCGAGCAGGTACAGCTTCGTGCGACCCACGTCGGCCCGCCAGATCTGCGCCGTGAGCCGCTCGCCGGCCAGATCGACCGACACGCGCACGCCCTCGCACCGCGTCAGCGCCATGCCGTACGGGTCGAGCGTGGGGAACTGCTCCTGTTGCCAGCCGTCGAGACTGAGGCGCTGACGGAAGTAGCCGTTGCGGTAGAGGAGGCCGACGCCCACGAGCGGCACGCCCAGATCCGACGCCGCCTTCAGGTGGTCGCCGGCCAACACGCCGAGGCCGCCCGAGTACTGCGGCAGCGCCTCGGAGAGTCCGAACTCGGGCGAGAAGTAGGCGACCTGACGCAGCGGGCTGGTGGCGGCCCGGCTCTGGAACCAGCGCGGCCCGGTGAGATAGCGGGTCAGCTCGTCGTCGATCTCGGACAGGTAGCGGAGGAAGCCCGGATCGGTGGCGAGGGCGTCGAGACGATCGCGGCGCACGACGCCGAGGAGCCGGACCGGGTCGTGCACGGTGGCGTCCCACCCGTCGGGATCGACCCAGCGGAACAGGTCCCGGGTGCGCTCGTCCCACGACCAGCGCAGGTTCATCGCCAGGCGTTCGAGGGCCGTCAGCGCCTCCGGCAAGCGGGGGCGGACGCTGAAGCTCCGCAGGGCCTTCATCGGCCAGCACGGTAGTGGGGGCTCGATGGCGACGAGATTTCGTCGAGGTGACGCCTTCGTCTATCGCGTCGATGTGACGGTTATCGACAACTGTTGTCGCTTTCCGTCACTTCGGTGAGGAGGAGGAGGGTGAGGAGGAGGCGGAGGCGAGGAGGGCCTGGTACTGGGGGACGGTGGCGGCGGCGACGGCGTCCCAGCTGTAGACGTCGTGGACGAGGTGCTGGCCGGCGGTGTGGCTGGCCGTCACCAGGTCGGGCTCGGCCAGCATGCGTTCGAGGGCCCGGGCCAGGCCGTCGACGTCGCCCGGCGGGAACAGGAGGCCGGCGCCGGTGCCGTCCAGCACCTCCACCAGACCGCCGGCGGCCGCCGCCACCAGGGGCGATCCGGCGGCGAGGGCCTCCAGGGCCACGATCCCGAACGGCTCGTACAGCGACGGGATGACGGCGGCCGAGCAGGTGTGCAGCAGGTGGCGCAGTTCGTCGTCGGGCACGAAGCCGGGGAAGCGGATCATGTGGTCGACGCCGAGCCGTTGGGCCTGGGCCTCGAGCTCGCCGAGGTGGGTGCCCCGCCCGGCGATCACCACCCGCAGGCGCGGGTGGCGGAACCGCAGCAGCGGCAGCGCCGCTACCAGCGTCTGGAAGCCCTTCTCGTACTGCACCCGGCCCCACGAGATGACGAGCGGCCCGTCCGTGCCCCGGGCCGGGGCTGGCGGCGGCGGCTCCCACAGTGACGCGTCGACGCCGTTGGGCACCATGTGCACCTTGGCCGGTGGCAGGTCGAAGGCCGACACGACCTCGCGGCGCATGAACTCGGAGCAGGTGATGACCGAGTTGGCCTGGAAGGTGAGCCACCATTCCGTGGAGTGGATGCCCGACGGCTGGCCCGGCGGGACCGAACCGCCCTGGCGCCCCTTCTCGGTGGCGTGGATGGTGGCGATGAACGGCACGTCCCAGAGGGCACGCAGGTCGTCGCCGGCCCACGCCACGAGCCAGTCGTGGGCGTGGACGAGGTCGGGCCGCCACCCGTCGAGCGCCGTCGTGAGCTGCACGACCTTGTGATTGGCCGAGCTCATCTTGGCGAGGAAGTTGTCGTCGGGCAGCCACGGCAGGTCGGTGCGGGCCCGCAGGACATGGACGCCTTCCACCACGGAGTCGTCGGGGACGTCAGGGTGATGGAGCGTCAGGACGACGACCTCGTGCCCGGCCCGCACCAGGGCCCGGGACAGACCGTCGACGTGGGCCGCCAACCCGCCCACCACCAGTGGCGGGTACTCCCAGCTGACCATGGCGATCCGCATCGGCGCCGACCGTAGCGGGCCGCGAGACCGGCCTCAGGTAGTCGCCCACGAGTTCACGGACCCACCAGTGGCCGGTCGCCTTGCGCTCCTGGCGCGACGTGTACCGGTACCGGTAGACGCGGGCCCGGATCCACGCCGGCGGCTCGTCGGAGAACGGATTGGCGCGCAGGAGCCGCAGCGTGGGCCGGTCGCCCTCGAGCAGCCGGCCGATCAGCGCCGGGAACCAGCGCTCGGCGTAGGCGGGCGACAAGGCGGCGAACCACATGAGCCAGTCGAGGCGCAGGTGGTAGGGCGCGATCTGCGGCGGGCGGCGGCCGACGTCACCCGGCTTGCCCTTGAACTCGTACTCGGCCCACATGGCGCCGGGCCCCGGCTCGTCTCGGGTGCCCTCGATCACGATCTCGTGGCGCTCGCGCGTGATGCTGCCGAAGGCGCCGTAGGTGTTCACGAGGTGCAGCTGGTTGAAGCTGGCGTTCATGGCCTGGCGGCGGGAGAGGAGGTTGCGCACCGGCCAGTAGCTCATGACGGCGACGGCCACTGCGAGGGCGATCACGGCGACGGCGAACCACATCGGGGCGCCGTGCAACGTGGGCGGATCGACGGGCAACACCTTGTCGAGCCACGCGTTGTCGAACGCCATGATGGCGAGCGTCATCGTGACGAAGTTCAGCCACGAGAAGTTTCCGGACACGACGAGCCACAGCTGCGTGACCACCACGATGAGCCCGGCCACGCCGGCGACGGGCTGCGGCGCGAACAGGAACCACGGCACCACCAGTTGGGCGAAGTGGTTGGCCCCGACCTCCACGCGGTGGAGGCTGGGTGGCAAGTGGTGGAAGTACCAGCTGAGCGGCCCGGGCATCGGCTGGGTCTCGTGGTGGTACTGCAGGCAGGTCAGCTTCCGCCAGCACTCGTCACCGCGGATCTTGATGAGCCCGGCGCCGAACTCCACTCGGAACAGCAGCCACCGCACCAGGAAGACGAGCAGGATCGGCGGGGCCACGTCGGCCGACCCGAGGAAGACGGCGAGGAACCCGGTCTCGAGCAGCAGCGACTCCCAGCCGAAGCTGTAGAAGCGCTGGCCGATGTTCATGATCGACAGGTAGAAGACCCACAGGACGAACCACGCCAGCATCGGCACCCAGAGCGGCCCGGCCTGCGGCAGGCCCACCACCAGGCTGGCGGCCACGACGACGCCGACCCATCCCACCAGGCGCAAGCGGGCGTCCGTGTACCCGAGGTGGAAGAGGCTCGGTGCGTCCCAGAACCGGCGGCGGGAGAGGAACGGGCGCGCCGGCAGCAGTCCGTGCTCGCCCAGCAGCGCCGGGAACTGGTTGACGGCCACCAGGAAGGCGACGAGGTAGATCAGGGCCAGCACCCGTTCGAACAGGTACCGGGCCAGCCAGTAGTGCGGTGCGTCGAACCACCCCGTGCGTGCATCCTTCCCTGTTTCGCGGGGCCAGAACCACCCGCAGATGTGGTCGGAGTCGGGGGCGTCCGGCTGTGCCGTGCGCCCCCGGGCCGCCGGAGTACCGATTGCGGAGCGGAGCGAGTAGGAGCCGGCCGAAGCGGAGCGGCGGCCGGCGACGAAGACTCAGACTTCGGGGTCCGCCAGCGCCGCCGCTGGCACGAAGAGGCCGCTGGCCGGGCTGGCGCCGCTCATGGCGTCGGCGGCGAGGATGACGGCCGCGCCCGTGTAGGCCGTGCGCTCGTGGCTGGGGAAGGCGACGACCTGCGGGTACACGAGGCCGGTGAGATAGGCGCCGTCCGGGCACCGGTGGGCCCGAGTCCAGGCGAGGAGCGCCCCAGCGGCGTCGGCGTCGCCGGCGGCGAGGTGGGCGAGGGCGCACTCGGCCGTCTCGGCCGCCGTGACCCAGGGCTCGTCGGAGACGCAGCGCACGCCCCGGCCGGCCATCACGAACCTCGACCATCCGCCGGCCAGCCGGGCCCGGGCGGCGTCGCCCGTCAGCACGCCGGCCAGCACCGGGTAGTACCAGTCCATCGCCCACCGGCGCTTGTCGGCGAAGGCGTCGGGCCGCGTGCGGATCACCTCGGTGAGGTTCACGAGGGCGAGCTCCCAGTCGGGCCGCTCCTCGTCGACCAGGGCGGCCAGGTCCACAGCGCACGCCAGCGAGTGGGCGATGGACGACGACCCGGTGAGCAGCGCGTACGTCCACGGCATCGAGCCGACTTCGCGGGCCCACACGACCTCGCCGCGTGGGGTCTGCAGGTCGAGCACCCAGTCGATCGCGCGCGCCACGACCGGCCACATGATGTCGACGAGGCGCTCGTCGCCGGTGCACAACCAGTGGTGCCACACGCCGGTGGCGACGTAGGCGCACACGTTGGTGTCGAGCTTGGCGTCCTCGACGCCGTCGGCCAGGTAGTAGTTGTGCCACGAGCCGTCAGGCCGTTGCGCGGCGCGCAGCCAGCGGTAGGCCGCCGCCGCCTCGTCGTGGAGCTCGGCCACGTCGAGCGCCATCGCCGTTTCGACGTGGTTCCACGGATCGCAGTGGCCGCCGCGGAACCAAGGGATCATGCCGTTGGGGAGTTGCAGCGCGGCGATGTGACGCGCCGTGGCCAGCACCTCGTCGGCGTCGATGACGCCCGGGACCGACGGGATCACTGCTTGCCCGCGTAGATCACGAGGCTCTTACCGACCACCGGGTTCAGGACGCGGTCGGTCCAGCGGGTGACGGGGGGTGCCGAGACGATGTCCCATTCGAGCACCCGGCGGTAGCCCTTCACCAACGGGTGGTCGTCGTTCGTCGGACCGACGGCGCAGCGCAGCCACCAGTAGGGCGCGTGCAGGGCGTGGGCGTGATGGGCGAATCCCGGCGTCAGCCCGGCGTCGCGCAGCTTCCGCCGCAGTTCGGGCTCCCGGTAGATGCGCACATGGCCGCCGTCGACAAAGGGCGCGTGGTACTCATCGGACAGGGCCCAGCAGATCCGTTCGGGCACGAAGCTCGGCACGGTGACCGCCATCGTGCCGCCTGGGCGCAGCACCCGCGCCAGCTCGCCGAGGGCCGCCTCGTCGTCAGGAATGTGCTCGAGCACTTCGGACGCGATCACCCGATCGAAGGACCCGTCGGCGAACGGCAGCCGCGTGGCGTCGCCCTGGACGGTGCCGGTGCAGTCGGCCGCCTCGACTTCGTGCGCCGCCGCCATCGCCGCGAACGTGTTGCGCACTTCCTTCAACTCGGCCTCGGCGTAGTCGCACGCCACCACGCGAGCGCCGCGCCGGGCGGCTTCGAAGGCATGGCGGCCGAACCCGCACCCGAGGTCGAGGAGGCGGTCGCCGGGTCGGAGGCCGAGGCGTTCGTACCGGACCGTGAGCATCAGGCCGACGGGGTCCGGTCGGCCGCCGCCCGCAGATCGAGAACTTCGCGGTATTGCTCGACGGTGAGCTCGGCGCAACGGCGCCAGCTCCACCGTTCGACGACGCGCGTGCGCCCCGCCGCACCGACGCGCTCCCGCAGCGCGGGGTTGTCGAGGCCGCGCCGGATGGCGGCGGCCAGCGCCTCGACGTCGCCGGCTCGGCACGCCAGGACGGTCTCACCGTCGCGTCCGGTGACCTCGGGGAGGGCGCCGCCGTTGGTCGCCACGAGGCACGTGCCGGTGGCCATGGCCTCGACGGCGGGAAGCGAGAACCCTTCGTACAGGCTCGGCACGACGGCCAGCTCGGCCTCGGCATAGAGCTCGACGATGCGTTCGTCGGGAACGCCCGACACGAACGTGATGGCGTCGCTCAACCCCAGGCGTTCGATGAGATCGGCCGAGCGGCCTTCCTTGGCCCGGCCGATGATCGTGAGGCTCACGTCCCGCTCGGTACGCAGCTTGGCCATGGCCTCCAAGAGGTAGGCCAGGCCCTTGAGGGCGACATCGGCGCTGGCCGTCGTGATCAGCCGGCCCGGCACCCGTTCGATCTCCGAGAGCGGCTTGAAGAGTTCGGGATCGACGCCGACGGGCACGAGTCGCATGCGGTGGTAGTCGACGCCGAAGTCGTCGTGGATGTCCTTGATCGAGTTCTCGCTCACCACCACGATGCGCGGCATCTGGCGGGCGACACGCGCCTGCATCTTCACGAACGAGTACCAGCGGCCGAGGCTCATCCGCTTGCGCCAGTTGGGCGCGTGGGCGATCTCCAGTTCGCGGTCCTTCGAAATCGGATGGTGGAGCGTGACGATCGTGGGGAGGAACTTGGCGATGCCGAGCACGCCGTAGCCGAGGCACTGGTTGTCGTGCACGAGATCGAACTCATGGGGACGCGTGCGCAGGTCCGACCACGCCCGCATGCTGAACGCCAGTGGCTCGCTGAACGTGCCCAGGGAGAACTGGGCGATCTCGAGCCAGTCCTCCCAGTGCTTCAGCTCCCAGTAGGCCGGGAACCGGCCGGGGTAGTGGTCGTTGAAGATGTCGAGGCTCGGCAGCTTGGTGAGCTTCACCCGCGCGTCGAGCACCGGATAGGGCTGGCCACCGAGCACCTCGACGTGGTGCCCGAGGTCGACGAGCGCCTTGGTGAGGTGGCGCGTGTAGACACCCTGCCCGCCGACGTGGGGCTTGCCCCGGTAGCTCAGGTAGGCGACGCGGAGGGGCCCGTCGGGGTCGACACGCATAACGGAGCACCCTACCGGTCGGTAGGGTGCCGTCCGTGCGAGCGGTGGTGCAGCGCGTGAGCCGCGCTCGGGTCACCGTCGATCGTGGTCGCACCGCCGTTGGCGACATCGGGCCCGGCCTGTGTGTGCTGGTCGGCGTCACCCACGACGACACGCCCGAGCGCGCCGCCAGGCTGGCCGAGCGCATCTGGAACCTGCGCATCATGGACGACGAGAACGGCATCATGAACCGCTCCGTCGCCGACACCACGAGGGCGGTGCTGCTCGTGAGCCAGTTCACGTTGTACGGCGACACGAGCCGCGGCCGCCGCCCCAGCTGGCTGGCCGCCGCCCCGCCAGAGGTGGCGGAGCCGCTGGTGGAGGCGGTCGGCGAGGAGCTACGGCGGCTCGGGGCCGAGGTGGCCACCGGCCGGTTCCGGGCGGAGATGGCCGTCGAGCTCGTCAACGACGGGCCGGTCACCATCGTGCTCGACGTCTGAGGTCGGCGTCAGCCCTGACCTCCGTCGGCCGAGCAGCATCGCCACGGCCAGCACCGCGACGGCGAGGGCCACGACCGGCTTGTCGCCGATCCGCATGTACCACGTCTCGCCGGCGCGCTGCTCGACGGTGCGGGTGCCGACGGTCTGTTCGCTGATGTGGGTGCGGTCGATCACCGTTCCGTCGGACGTGATGAAGGCGCTGAAGCCCGTCGGCGCGACCTGCACGACCCAGCGGCCCGTCTCCAACGCGCGCAGGCGTGAGGACGCGATCTGCTGCGTCTGCAGGATCGTGCCGCGGTAGCTCGAGCCGTTGGTGGGGTTGAGGATCACGAGGCCGCCGTGCTTCACGCCGTCACGCGTCCGGCCGCCGAAGAACACCTCCCACGAGATGGCCACCGCGACGGGTCCTTTGGGCGTCTGGAGTACGGCGGGGGCGTCGCCGGCGATGGCGTCACGGGGCACGAGGTCGGTCGGCTGGCCGGGCACGAGGTCGATCAAGGCGCGCAGCGGCAGGAACTCGCCGAACGGCACGATGCGCACCTTGTCGTAGCGGTCGCCGATCGAACCGTCGGGGAGCACGACCAGTTGTGCGTTGCGGAAGTGGTTGGGGCCGGCGTCCTCGGTGACGCCCACGAGGATGGGCACGCCGAGTCGCGCCGCTTCGGCCGCGATCTGCGTGCGCTCAGGACTGGTGGAGAACGTGGTGACGTCGACCACGTTCTCGGGCCACACCACGAGGTCCATGCGTCCGGGCACGAGCGCCTTGGTGGTGTCGAGGTGACGCTGGAACACGAGGCCGGGATCGCTGTCGGCGGCGCGGGTGCCCTGCTGCCCCCCGCCTTGTACGAACGTGATGCGGACCGAGCCCACCGCGTGCCCGTCGGGTGCGAACCACACGGCGGTGAGCAGGACGGCGAGCACGACGGCGAACCCCGCTGCCGCCGGGCGCCACTGGCGCTGCACCAGCGCCGACAACGCCATGCCGGCCACGAGTGTCACCCACGTGAGCAGTAGGGCGCCGCCGATGCGAACGATGGGCGCGAGCGGTCCGGCCGCCTGGCTGATGGCAAGGCTGGCGAGGGGGACGCCGCCGAACGGGAAGCACCACCGGATGGCCTCGGCCACCGTGATGGCGGCGGGCACGCCCAAACGGCGCCATGGGCCCGCCGGCGCGAGGGCGCACGCCGCCCCGATGTAGGCCGAGTACACGACCGTGGCCGCGATCCAGCCGGCCGGCGTCATGTACCACATCCACGCCATCCCGGCCGGCAGCCATCCCATCCCGAACAGCCAGCCCCGGGTGAAGCAGCTCCGCCGGGGGCGGCCCGTCAGGACCCGGTCGAGGATGGCGATCCCGACGAACGCCAGCGGCCACCAGCCCCACGGCGGCAGACTGAAGGCCACGAGGCCGCCGCCGATGAGGGCGAGGAGCCCGGCGACCGGATCACGGCGGCGAGTCGACATACCGGCCTGCCATGTTCGCAGGCCCGCCTCCCCTCGGGGAGGTCAGGCCTGCAGCGCCAGGTGCACCACGTACCGCTCGGCCACCGATCCCGGCGGGTGGCAGGCGAAGAGGGTGGCCGTCGGCTCGGGGGTCTGGTCGACGATGCGGATGGCCGTGGGGTCGACGATCTCGTGCCCGGTCACGACGTACGTGAACACGGTGCCGTTGATGGTGAACTTCACCTGGTCGCCGTCGACGAGGTCGTCGATGTGGCGGAAGGGCTTGCTGTGGCTCACGCGGTGGCCGGCCACGACGACGTTGCCGGGCTCACCAGGCATCGCCGTGCCGGGCCAGTGGCCCGGGCCCTTGTCGAGCGTCGACAGGGCGATGCCTTCGTACATGTTCTCGTCGATGCCGATCTTCGGGATCTCGATCTTGCCGACGAGCTTGGTGGGGTCGACGGCGTTCTCGGCCGGCGGGGCGATCGGCTGCGGCAGGGCGACGGTGGTGGCCGGGGCGGTCGTCTCGGGAGCCGGGGCGGCCGTGCCGGCGAGCGGGATGGCCGTGGTCGCCACCGTGGGCGGAGGCGTACGCACCACCGGCTGGACGGTCGTGCTGACAGCGACGCCGGCCACCGGGTTGTCGACCGTGGTGGAGGCACCCTTGGAACCACCCCCACCGCCGCCACACGCCGCGACGAAAATCGCCGCGCCGAGCACGAATGCGTGCCGCCGCCTCATCCCACGAGTTTCGCAGATCCCGTCTCGAAAGGCATCGCAGCGCGCGCCGCGGCGCGCCCTTGGCGCACGCACGAGGCGATGCCGATGCCCCGGTACGCGGCGCCGGCGACGACGACGCCGGCGGGCAGGGCGGCCTCGATGGCGGCGACGCGGTCGAGGTGGCCGGGCTCGTACTGCGGGAAGGACTGGGGCCAGCGCGTGATGCGCATCGCGGTCGGGTCGCCGCGCACGCCGAGGTGGCGGCGCAGGTCGGCGAGGGTGGCCTCGACCACCGCGCCGTCGTCGAGATCCACCGCGTGCTCGTCGCCGGCCCGACCGAGCGACGCCCGCAGCACCACGTGGTCGCCGTCGGGCGACCAGTGGGGCCACTTGGACGACCCCCACGAGCAGGCGGTCACGTGGCGCTGCTCGGCGGTGGGCACGAGGTAGCCGCTGCCGTCGAGACGACCGGTGGCGGTGGACGGAAAGGCGAGCGTCGCCATCACGACGGAGGCGTACCGGATGCGAGCGATGGCGGCGGCGGCCTCGGGCGCGACAGAGGCGAGTGACGCGGCGGCGGGGTCGGCTGGGGTCGTGAGGACGACGGCGTCGGCTTCGATGCCGGCGACGGTGTACCCGGCGGCGGTGCGCTCGATGACGCCGGCGGGCGTGTCGAGCCGGACGTCGGCGCCGGTCTCGCGCAGGCGCGCCTCCAGGCGTTCCACGACGCGGCCCAGTCCCGCGGGATGGGTGAGGAACACCGGGCCGGCGCGGGCCCGGCTCGGTG